>JAGVGV010000378.1 GCA_020056895.1 Deltaproteobacteria bacterium | reverse complement strand
CGGAAGCATAAAACCCTGACCTCGTTTCCAGTCCTCCCCTCCCGGTTCGGTTCCTATCCGGACCGGCCGGGGGGGGTGGAAACAAAAGGTCAGGACAAACCAAAATCAAATGAAGACCAATGAAGGGCGGGATATGCCTCGCCCCTACGGCCAAGAACATCAAATCGACACTATTTCGGATCGTAAAGAAGGCCGGCCGGCATCCGGCCGATGAATTCCGGCGGAAACGAATTCCGCCTTTTGTCCCCCGCGAGGTTGTTCATGAACCAGAACGCCGTGGAACTCCATCAAACCGCCCTGGGCCTGGAACGGGCTTTCGATTTCCAAACCGCCCGGAAGCGGTACCAGGACATCGTCGACCATTTTCCGTCGGACCCCCTGGCTCAAACGGCCAAAACCAAGGTCCGGGACATGGACGACCTGATCGCCGAAAAGGAAACCTACCAGCGTATTCACGAAAACGGCCGACGGGTGCTGACCGAGATCGGCATGAACATCGTGGACGCGCCCGAACTGATGGAGATCCTGGCCGAAGCCGACGCCATCGATTTCGATAACTCCACCGCCGTGTTCGTGCCCCTCAAGGCCGACTACATCGACCGTTGTCTGGACCAGGTTCCCCGGGCGCTCGAACGGGACCCCGGGTCCCGGGCTTTTGGCACCGGCGCCACGCCGCCCTTTTTGAAACGGCCGAACGACGACCGCCTAATGGGCGCCAGCCGCGAAGAATTCAACGAAATCGTCCGAGTCGTCGGCTCGCAGACGGACGTGACCGCCATCTTCAGCCTGCCCGTGGCCACCGAACGAGCCATGTCCGGGTACGAAGCGGCCCAGGTGATGGAAAAAGGCTTCAAAGGCCTCAAGATGACGGCCACGCCCAAGATGAACGACGAAGAAGTTTTATTCCTGAAAGGGAAACCGGACTGGGTGGACGGCACCAGCCTGATCGTGAACCTGGGCGTGATGAAGAACATGATCCGCCCGTTCCTTCGGAGCTGCCGGTCCGGCAACCAGCTCCTTCTCCTGGACCTGACCATCGCCGGCCAGTCCGGAGCTCAGAGCCCGGAATCGCTTTTGACGCAGATCCACGCCCAGGTTCTGTTCATGATGATCCTGGCCCAAACGCTGAATCCGGGGGTGGTGACGGTTCACGGCGGGATACCGGGCGTGGCCGACTCCAAGGGCGATCTGTCGTACACCTCGCCCGCCCAGCCGTTGCTCAACGCGGCCATGGGCCGGGTGAACCGGTGGATCACCGGCTTTCCTTCGGCCCAGTCCGGCGGATCGACCAGCCTGACGGAAGTCACCGAAGAAGCCCTGGCTCAGTCCGCCCGCAGCCGGGGCCTGATGCGCCTCTATGAACCCCATATCGTCCGCCATGCCCTGGGGGCTCTGGCCAGCCTCAATTTCTTCAGCCTGGAAAAGTATTTGGAAGACTGCCAGCGGGAACGGGAAGCGGTGAAGGCCTTCGAACCCCACCGGGCGTCCCTGGGCGTGGCGCCCATGTTTTTCCCCAGGGACGACCAGGCGTTGGACGGCCTTCGCGAGGGCGCCGAAAAAGGCAACCCCCGGAACACGGATCATACCCTGGTTCATATCGAGGATATGGTGAACTGGAACAAACGGATCGCCAAGGAAGTCCAGGCCCGGGGGTACGATCCGTACCTCCAGCAGACCATTCTTCCGGCCCTGGCCCACGAGGGGCGATAAGGAACCGGCCCCGGGCGAGGCATGCCTCGCTCGAACCGGCGAATCGTTTCCTTAGACCCAAACCGATGAGCCAGGCGTTACGGTAAAAACTTCCCGGCCGAAAACGGGGTGAGCGGGAGGCTCCCATCACCCCCCATACTAAAGCCTTTCGGCCGGTTGCCCACCATAAGACCCCACCATATCGCCCGCCCAACCATCCGCCGAGTCCTTCGGGACCCGGCGGTCTCATGTACGGCATCGGTGCAACGTGGAAAAGGAAACCGGCCCTACACTTCTTTCTTACTGAAATACAAATTCACCAAAGCCAGGCACGACGTGCCCAGAATCAACACCAGGGAAATGGCGTTGATCACCGGCGTGCTGCCGTCCCGCACCTGGAGGTACAGGTTCACCGGCAGCGTGGGTTCCGACCCCACCAGAAAGAGGGTGGTGTTGAAATTCTCGAAACTCATCAAAAACGCCACCGCCGCCGCCGCGATAATGGCCGGCCGCAGAAACCGGAGGGTAATATGCCAGATCACCTGGAATCGATTGGCCCCCAGATTCAAGGCCGCCTCTTCCAACGACCGGTCGAATTTCCTCAGCCGGGCCGACACCACCAGCGTGACCAACGTGCTGATGAACGAGAACTGGCCAAGCACCACCAGCCAGAAACTAGGCCGCAAAATTTTGAGGTCCAGCCCGACGGTCTCCTCCAGAAAAAGCCCGGCCGTGTTGGCCGCCAGCAGAATGGAAATGCCTAGGATCACGCCGGGGATCACCAGGGGGGCCAGCATCAGAAAATAGAGGGCGCCCTTGAAACGGAACTCCTCCTGTTCGAACAAAAAGGCCGCCGCCGTGCCCACGACGGTGCTGAACAAGGCCACGAAGACCGCCGTCTGAAAACTGGTCCACATGGCCCGAAGG
>JAGVGV010000231.1 GCA_020056895.1 Deltaproteobacteria bacterium | reverse complement strand
GCAAAGAAGGCAAATGCATGGAACTCCTTAACCTTCTGAACCAAATCCGCTCCACCGCCGTCAACCAGATGGGCTACATTTCCGGTGAAACCCTGGTCAGCCAGGATGATCCCCGTAAAGTGGTCGTCATGGCCACTTGGGATTCCGCCACCCACTGGGAAAAATGGAAAACAGACCCCTTGCGCAAAAAATACGATGAGCGCATGGAAAACTTATTGCTGGAACCTCCCCGGTACGAGGTGTTTTCCCTGGGGAGTCTGCCCCGTTAGCCCAACCCAGGCCAGCGGGATTCCGGGCCTTTTTGTTCAGTGGAAGACGCGGGCTGAGGCCGGTTGGATCAACCAATACCCCTTGGGCGGTGCGTGACCGAAGGTCCGGCTCCCGGCCACCACGGGGAATCGACGGGGAGGTGCGTCATGAAGGTCAAGCTCGAACGGATTTTGTTGGCCACCGACTTTTCCGAGCAGTCCGAGCGGGCCATTCCGTACGCCCGGGCCCTGGCGAGGACGTTCCATGCCCAATTGACGGTATTCCACGCCGTGGATGTTTCCACCGTCACCATTTATGGCGAAGCCATGGTGGACCCGGAGGAAGTGCACCATAGGGTCCAGGAATACACCCGCGACTATGTGAACCAGTGGATGAGCGGAAAGGGCGTGGAGTTCGAACCTCGGGTGGCCCTGGGCCGGCCGGCGGACGAGATCGCTTATTGCTGCCAATCCCGGGCCGCGGACTTGGTGGTCACCGCCACTCGGGGACGGTCCGGCCTGGAACGGATGGTTCTGGGGTCGGTTACGGAAAAATTGATGCACACCTTGAACTGTCCTCTTTTGGCGGTTCGGGAAACCGGGCGCAAGGTGGACGAGGAACGGATCTTCAACCGGATTCTGGTGGGCGCGGACTTTTCCGTGGACTCCAATCTGGCCGTGGAATACGGTCTGGGACTGGCCCAGGAGTTCCAGGCCGAGGTCCATCTGGCCCATGTGATCGACCCCAAGGCCTTCAAAAACCTGATGGAACCCGGAGCCGCGCCGCAGGGGCCGGACCAGCCCGTGTTTCGGGAACGGATTAATGAACGTTTGACGGCCATGATTCCAAGCGAAGCCAACTACTGGTGCCGACCGGTCACCGCCGTTTTGGCCGGCCGGCCGTACGACGAACTGGCCAAATACGCGGTGATCAATCAGATGGATATGGTGGTGTTGGGCGTCCATGGCCGGGGGTTCGTGGAAAAGATGCTGGTGGGGTCCACTCTGGATCGGATGATCCGGCACGGTCCCGTCCCCGTGCTGGCGGTCCGATCCACCTGATGGATGGGGCGGCGCCCAAATCCGGCGTGGGCGCCCCCTCAACGCATTATCGATTCACCAACGCGGCCTCGATCTCCGTTCGGGTGGGCAAGGCGCCCTGAAGCCGTTCAAGCGGTACGGCGCCGCCCACCAACATATCCCCGTTGCCCAGAAGACGCTGGGCTCCTTCCTCATCCAAAATCAGCTTGCTGTTGGCTCCGCTGGTCACTTTTAAAGCCACCTTCAATTGCAAATTGGCCTTGATGAGCGGCGTGACCACGGTGCGTTCCGGTCGCTGGGTGGCTAAAAGAAGATGGTACCCGGCGGCCCGGCCTTTTTGGGCCAACCGCTGGACGAAATGCTCCAACAGTTTTTTGCTTTCCTTGTCGCTCATCAGGTCCGCGTATTCGTCGATCACTACCAGATGATGAGGAAAGGGCGGGGTTTCATCCGGCCAGGAACCAAGGTCCTGGACCCGTTTTTTTTGCATGAGTTCGTACCGCCGTTCCATGTCGTCCACCAGACCGGACAGCGCGGTGAGGGCGGATTCCACATCCAGGATCAAGGGGGAGGCCAAATGGGGCAGGGTTTCCATATCCAGAAAGGAAACTCGTTTGGGATCGATGAGCGTGAACTGAATCCGGTCCGGCCGGGCGTTCATGGCCAGGCTGATCACCACCGCACGGAGGAATACCGATTTACCGCTGCCCGAAGTGCCGGCCACCAGGATCGAGGTCATGGTGGGGTTGGCCAGATCGGCCAGGATTACGGCGCCGGCCACGTCGAGCCCCAAGGGAAAAACGACCGGCGAAGCCGCCCCGCCGGGAGCCATCCGCTCCATTAGCTCTCCCAGCGTCAGAGGCGTGGTGACCCGGCGGGGCACATCCACGCTCACGTGACCGGCCTGGGCCTGGATCAAAGGCGCGGCCCGGAGGTCGAGAACCACCTGGAGGTCTTCGGCATGATTGGCGATTTTACGGAAGGTGGCGCCTTTTTCCAACATCGGTTTCACGCGGAGCCGGATAAGCCTGGGTCCGGCCAGGTACCCATCGGGTTCGACGTATAATTTCAATTGCTTCAGGCTGGCCACCAACCGTTCCATGAATTGTCCGGCTTCGGAGACGGAAGCCCTATCCGTTGTTTTTTGCGGCTTTTCTTGGGGCGCGGACGCCGGGGGCAGGGGCTCGAGTTCAGCGGCTTTTGGAGGAATCCCCGCTTCCACCGACGGCGCCCGATGGGTGGCTGGCCGTCCCCGTGAACCCCAATCCCGGTCGCAATCGGGATCGAAGGGGCATTCGGCGCAGAGGCGGCCGTCGGGAGGAAGCGGAAGGGGGGATGGATTCCGTTTGTTACCGATGAGTTGGGCCGCGGCGCGGATCAAAGCTTCCAGGTTGGGCCGGGCCGAGGTCAGTTCATCGGCGGAATATGGCGCCTCGGGCGGGTCTTCCTCGAGGTAGAAGACCACCGCCCGGGGCCGGATACCGGTGGCCTGGTGGATCAGCCAGCCGTACAGGGCCACCTGGATAAAATCTTCGTCTTCGTGCCGGGGCCGATATCCCTTGAATTCCAAAAGAACCGCCTCGCTTTCGCGGGGGTCCACCAGCAGCATGTCGTACGCGCCGGAAATCCGGATGGTTTGGCCGCCGCCAAGATCGAACGGGTATTGAATCCGTTCCTCGGGAGGGCGGAAAAATTCCCCCAGCCGGCCAGCGGGATCGGTTTCCCGGGACCAGTCATGCCCGGCCAGAAATGCCGCCAGATGGCGGTTCCATAGCTCCACGGCCCGGGCCAGAGCCATGATCTGGTCGGCGTCCAGAGCCGGGCCATGCCGGACGAAAAAGGGGTCCAACACCTGAGCTTGCAGCAGCCCATGGAGGCCGGCTTCCAGAGGGCCGCCGCCGGTCAGAATTCCGGCCAAAGCCTGTTTCAGGCGCTTGCCCTGAGCGGAGGCCAGTTTGTGGTGGAAGGGCTGGGCGATCCGGTCATGAAACAGCCGGCCGGGAAATCGATGGTCGCCCCGCAGGCCCACGGTCCAGGCCCGGTCCCGCCCCGCCCGTTTGTAGGCCAGCAACCGGGGGCAGCGATGAGCCAAGTGAAGATCACTCACGGTGGCTTTAAGCATGGTACCACTCCAGGCGAAGCTGGATAATCACGCCGTCCCGGGCGGTCATGACGCCGAACCATTTAAAATCCCCCAACATCAGTAATAAACGGTCGGTCCCGATTTTCCGGCCGGTGTCTTTCGCCAATCGGTCGGCCAGCGCATCGGCCTTCATCATCTTGCCCGGGGTATCGAAAAGAATCCGTCCTGCTATGTCCACCAATGAACGAGCTTCCTCGGGAGTCCGGGGTTTTGGCGCCGGGGGCTTAGGAACGGGGGGCATCGGTGGTTTAGGGGGAATG
>JAGVGV010000214.1 GCA_020056895.1 Deltaproteobacteria bacterium | reverse complement strand
GTGGCGGGCCGGGAGATCGCCCGGCATTTGGGCGTGGATCGGGAGGACGTCCCGGCCGAATGGCGCCAAAAGGCCGAGATTCTGAAAACGCATCCCGGACCCAGCCAGAAGCCGGACTACGACGCCATTCCCGAAACCGGAGTTCAGCCGGTGGTTCACTGCACTCAGGAAATTCCGTGCAACCCCTGCGCCAGCGTGTGCGACGAAGGGGTGATCGCTATTCCGGGCGACGGTCTGTTGGGCCGGCCTCAGGCGGCGGACGAAGGATGTAAGGGCTGCCTGAAATGCCTGCTGATCTGCCCCGGCCTGGCCATCACCCTGGTGGATTACCGAAAAGACGCGGAGAACCCCACGGTAACCCTGCCATACGAAGTGTATAACCGTCCCTTAACCAAGGGTGACCTGGTCCGGTTGACGGACATCGACGGCCAGGTGCTGGCTCAGGTTCCAGTGGTGGGCACGGCCCTTTCCAAGGCGGGCCGCAAAACCATGATCGTCCGAGTCAAGGCGCCCCGGGCTTTGGCCAAAAGGGTGGCCGGCCTGAGAATCCAGGCGGCCATGGAGGAAACGGGGCTTCAGGACGTTCCTGTCTGGGTGCCGGACGACGCCATTGTTTGCCGGTGCGAACGGGTGACGGTGGGCGAAATCCGCCGGCTGATCCGATCGGGCTTGCGGGATCTCAATCAAATCAAGGCCATTACCCGGGCCGGCATGGGGGCCTGCGGGTACAAAACCTGCGAACCGCTGATGCTGGGGCTGTTCCGCCAGGAAGGCGTGGCTCTGGCCGACGTGACCGTGAACACCCCCAGACCCCTCTTCGTGGAAACGCCCTTGGCCGTTTTGGCCGGATGCGAAAAGGATGAATGATATGTCCTCCAAGGCCTACGATCTGATCATCATCGGCGGCGGGTCCGTGGGCGTGCCCACGGCCCTGGACGCGGCCCGGGCCGGTTTGAAGGTGCTGGTGGTCGATGCCCTGCCTTCTCCGGGCCAGGGCGAAAACAAGAAGGCCATCGGCGGAATCCGGGCCACTCATTCCGACGGCGGCAAGATCGCCGTCTGCCGGGCTTCCATCGACATTTTCCGGACCTGGGATGAAACCTACGGGACCGACATCCATTGGCGGGCCAACGGCTATTCCTTTCCGGCGTACACCCTGGAAACGGAAACCAGCCTGAAAACATTGATGAACACCCAAAAAAGCTTCGGGTTGGACATCGAATGGCTGGACCCGGCCGATTACCGGAAGCTGAACCCCTTCATCAACATGGAGGGCCTTCGGGGGTCCACCTATTCGCCGGGGGATGGGTCCGCGTCGCCCCTCTTGTTCATCGAATCCGCGGCGGACGAAGCGAAGAAGCGGGGGACCGAGTTTCTTTTTAACGAAAAGGTGACTGGCCTGACGATCGAAGCCGGCCGGATCACGGCCGTGGAATCATCCAAAGGCCGATACTCGGGCGGCCAGGTGCTCAACTGCGCCGGAGCCTTTGGCCGGGAGGTGGCTCGGATGGCGGGCCTGGACACGCCGGTTACGCCGGATGCGCACGAAGGCGCCATTTCGGAACCCGTAGCCCGGATGATGGGCCCCATGGTGGTGGACCTGAGGAAACGGCCGGGATCGACTAATTTCTATTTCTACCAGGCATCGGGGGGGCAGGTGATTTTTTGCCTGACCCCGGACCCGCCCGATTGGGGGATCGACACCCGGGCCACGTCCCGTTTTCTGCCCATGATCGCCCGGCGGATGATCGAAGTGATGCCGGCGCTGGCGAATTTGAAGGTCCGGCGAACCTGGCGGGGCCATTACCCCATGACTCCGGACGGCTTCCCCATCGTGGGCCAAATGAAGGAATTGGACAACTTTTACCAGGCGGTGGGGCTTTGCGGCCAGGGGTTCATGCTGGGGCCGGGCTTGGCCCGGATTCTGGTCCGGATGCTCACCGGCCGGTTGACCGAAGAGGACCAGATGGCCTTGGGGCATTTCGACCCGTACCGGTCCTTCAAGGAAAAGGAAAAGCTGCACTGAGATTTTTTCGGCTTAAACGTGAAAAGCGGGGCCTTTTGGTCCCGCTTTATTATCGCTGGTTCCCACGCCGCCGCATCGGGACAGATGCCCTCTATTTTTTATCCGTGTAATCCGTGTTATCCGTGGTCGAATGAGGTTTTTCAATTTCCTTGAGAATACGAAGATTTTTACCACGGATGACACGGATATCACGGATAATTCGAATTGGTGAAAAGCGGGGCCTTTTGGTCCCGCTTTATTATCGCTGGTTCCCACGCCGCCGTATCGGGACAGATGCCCTCTATATTTTATCCGTGTAATCCGTGTTATCCGTGGTCAAATGAGGCTTTTTTATTTCCTTGAGAATACGAAGATTTTTACCACGGATGTCACGGATATCACGGATAATTCGACAGGAATTTAAGAGATCTTTCCGGAATTTTTTAAAAAACGATATAATATCAGTAGATTAAACAGTAATATGCTGTAAGACCCCACTGGAGGTGACGAAATGGTGAAAGGCCTTGAGGATATCGGCTTGGGCTTGAGTCGGTTGCTCCAAAATTCGGGCGGGTTTTCCGTTCGTTTTCATCCAGCACAGGCAGGAATGAAGCTGTCGCATCTGTTTTACCGCCGTCGTGGCGGTTATTTTCAGGCCCGCGCGGTTCAACCGGTTTTGAATCAGGCCGAGATAGGTCAAGGCGATCATGCAGGTTAGAAGGTGACACCGGATCTT
>JAGVGV010000481.1 GCA_020056895.1 Deltaproteobacteria bacterium | reverse complement strand
GGAGAGGGGTAAGAGAACTTGGCCCCGAAGTGGTTCGATGTTTATCTGGTGTTGACACGGTGTTCTTTTCAAGGGTCAAGTTGGTTTTCCCCTCTCCCCCCTGGGGGAGAGGGCGGGGTGAGGGGGTATCAATGAAACGATAGCTTTCAACTCTGTTCATGATCGACCACAACCGTTTGTAACAAGTCAAGGTTGATTGGGTATAAGATCAACCAATGGCTTTCGGGGGGTGCGATGACGCTTTGGCCTCCAAAGCGCCCCCATGGTTCACCACGGAGGCTCAGGTCTCCAAGATCGGTTATATCTCCAATAGAGTCCTTTTCAGTCTAGCCGAACCTCCTGACGGCGGTCAGGGCAGGGCGCCTTGGGCCAAGAGGGCGGCCACATGCCGTAACAGTTCATCGGGGTCCACGGGTTTTTCCAGCAGCATGGATACGGGCCATTCCTCGCCCAGAACATGCTGGAACCCTTCCGGGCCCGCTTCGGCCATTCTTTGGGTGAAACCGGTAATCATCAGGATGGGCAGGCCGGCGAATTCGGGCCGACGTTTCAGCTTATACGCCAGGTCGAAGCCTTCGGTGACCGTGGTCATCATCACGTCCAGGACCAACAGGTCCGGGACGGCCTCTTCCAACCGTAAAAGGCCGTCCCGGCCGTTCCCCGCGGACCGGACGCTGTACCCCCGGCTTTCGAGAATGACCTTCATCGATTGAACCATGTCCCGATCGTCGTCAATGATCAGGATATCGGGTTTGGCGCCCATGTTCCCCCTCCTATGGCCGCGGACAAGAAGCGGCGGATCGTTTCGGCCGCTCGCCGAGCCCGGATCCGGGCCGGCGTCGAAAGCCCTACCCCGTGACTGAAATCTTCCCCCTGGATCGAAATCATGTACGCCGAAGGACGTTGGCCGTACACCGATGCCGTCAACCCCAAAATATACCCGGCCCGGAACAGATGGGCATAGGGGGATATGGTAACGGTTTCGACGGCCAAGGCATCCCAGCGGTACCCTTCGGGCAGGGGTTCCACCGTCGCGTCGATGAACATCACGGTCCCGGCTTCGGCCAGATCCATGGCCAGTTCGGGCACCAACTGCCGGGGCGTGAGGAAGCGAATCCCCGGGTGGCCGCCCAGCTTGCGGGCCAAATAGTCGGCCACCCAAGGCCCCAGACCATCGTCCCGACGGTCCGGGTTGCCGCACCCCAGAATCAGCCAGGGGGGCGGCGGCCCCGAATCGAGGTCCGGGGCTCGGCCCAAAGCCGGGTCCGTTCCAGAGGCGTCCCGGTCCCCGCCCGGCTCGGATGGCTCCCGCCCATCAGTCCCTTTTGAGTTCATGCCGCACGTTGCCTTGGGAATCCAGAATCCGGACCACCAGGGGCATTTGCCCCAGGGCATGAGTGGCGCACGAAAGGCACGGATCGTAACAGCGAATGGCGCCTTCCACGCGGTTAAGCAATCCTTCCCGAACGTCGCCGTCGTGAATGAACGCTTTGGCCACCAGAGCCACCGCCCGGTTCATGGCCAGATTGTTGTGGCCCGTGGCCACGATCAGGTTGGCTTTTTCCATGGTTCCATCCGGCCGCACCCAGTAATGGTGGATCAGCGTGCCCCGGGGAGCTTCCACCACGCCCACGCCTTCCCCATGAGCCGGAGGCCGCGTCGCCTTGATCCGGCGGCCCAGAATCCGTGAATCCTGCAGGAGTTCCTGGGCCTTTTCCAAAGCATACACCAGTTCCACCAACCGGGCCTGGTGGTACATCAAGGAAGCGCCCATCAGGCCATCGGACGCATGCCGCCGGAATTCCTCAAGCCGCCGGGCGGCTCGCGGAGTGGACAGGCCATCGGCCACGTTCAGCCGAGCCAGCGGCCCCACCCGGTACAGGCCGTCGGGGTAGCCTTGGGGTTCGTAGTACGGGAATTTCATGTACGACCAGGCTTCGGTCCGTTCCGCGATGTACTTGGGATAATCCGCCGGGTCGAATTCGGCCAGGAGGCTTCCATCGGGTCCGGCGATCCGGATGCGTCCGTCGTACAGCGCGGACTGGCCCCATTCGTCCACCAAACCGACCCAGTTGGAATCGAAATTGGCGAAGGCGCGGAATTCCTCCGCCTGGGTCGAGAGCTGGGTTTCCAAAATATCCCAGGCAATGTCCGCGGTTTGGAAGGCTTCGTCGAAACCCGCCAGAAGCCGGTCACGGTCCTGGGGGTCCAGGGGGTTGGTCACCCCGCCGGGCACGGCGAAGGCGGGGTGGACCTTTTTGCCGCCCAGGGCCTTGATGATTTCCTGGCCGAACTTCCTTAGGTGGATGGCTTTTTTCACGACCACGGGGTTTACGTCGGCCAGGCCGACCACGTTTCGTTGCGCCGGGGGGGCGTCCCAGCCCAGGAGCAGGTCCGGGCTGGCCAAATAGAAAAAGTGAAGCGCATGGGACTGAATGTACTGGCCGTAATGGATCAGTTCTCTGAGCGCCCGGGCGGCCGGAGGAATTTCAAACCCCATCACGGCGTCGCAGGCTTTGGCCGAAGCCAACTGGTGGCTGACCGGACAGATGCCGCAGATCCGCTGGGTGATGATCGGCATTTCCTCGTACGGCCGGCCCCGGCAGAAAACCTCGAATCCACGGAACTGAAGGACATGGAAACGAGCTTCGGCCACCTCGCCCCGGTCGTCCAGGTGGATGGTCACCTTGCCATGCCCCTCCACGCGGGTGATGGGGTTGATGGTGATGGGGGCTTGGACCATGGAACCACCTCCTAGTCGTAGTGGAGGATATCGGGGGGGATCCGGGGCCGTCGTCCGCCCAGGATTTCACCCAGGGCATAAAAAAGCACCTGAGGCGAAGGTGGACATCCGGGAACGTGGATGTCCACCGTTACCACCTGATCCACGGCGACCACCCGTGGGAGCAGCCGGGGCAGCACGGGGTCGTTGGGCGCCACTTGGCCCGGTCCCAAGGGTGGTTCGATGTACCCGGCCCGGATGAGTTCACCGGGGGTGTACTGATTCCGAAGGGTGTTGATTCCTCCGAACACCGCGCAATCGCCCCAGGCCATCACCAGGCTGGAACACCGCCGGAGCCGGTGAACCACTTCCTCCTGTTCCTCGTTGCCCACCGCGCCTTCGATGATCCCCAGCGTGGTTTCCGAAAAGTCGTAGTCCTTGAAATCGGTGATGGGGGAAACGGTCAGTTGGATTTTTCCCAGGATATCCAATAGCCGTTCGTCGAGGTCCAGGAACGACATATGGCACCCGGCGCAGCCTTCCAGCCAGACCGTGGCCACCTTGGGTTTGACGGTCATGACGACGCCTCCATCCACATTGGCCGCCCCCCCGCATCGGAACGGGCTTTAAGGGCGGAACGGAGATGGTCTTCCACGAGGGCCAGGGTGTCCTCCAAAGGCCGAACGCCCTGGGGAGCCGGTCGGACGCGGGTTTTGAAGACCGACCGACCGCCGTCGTACGAAGCGAAGTGGCCTTCGATTTCCATCAGGGTGGGGGTGGGAAGAAGCACGGCGGCCTTTTCCATCCAGGTTGGAATCTGATACGGCGTGATCACCGCCAGAGCCTCGGCCGCCGCCAGCGCCCGGGTTTCATCCGCGTCCGGAAGTTCATCGCCGTCCAGAACCACCAGCCCTCCCCGGAACCGTTCCGGCTCGTTCCAGGGCTCGGTGGACGCGGCGCCTACGCCCCACAGCCCTGCGCTGTTGCCTTCGGGCCGAAGCGGAACCACGCCCGCGTCCTTCCCTTCGGTTCTTTTGCGGCCGGCCAGGGCCAGAGCCGCATGAAGAATTCCAGGATCGGAAGCGGCCAGGTATTCGGGGCTCAACACCAGCAAGGGATGACGGGCCTCGGCCCAGGCCTGGGCTACGATTCGGACTTCTTCCAGGTTGTCGTTCCCGGCTTCGCCATTGGCCAGGCGGTTCAGCAGGTTTTTCGTTTCCGAAGCCGAAGCCGACAGGTGAATCGAGGCCCAAGGGCCCAAGGGATTTTTGGGGCCCAGAACGATCAGCGGGGCGCCGTGGTCCAGCCGGGCTTTTCGAGCCAGAGACAAGAGGATCGGGTGGCTTTGGGCGAACCCGTCCCCCAGAAACAACAGGAAGTCGGCTTCTCCCGCGGCCTCGATCGGCGGTTCTCCGCGCACACCGGTTTCCTCCAGGCGCGAAAGGTTCCGGAAGGCGTTCCCGGCCAGGGTATCGATCCGCGCCCCTTCCAGGGCGATGGTCATGAACCGCCGGAAGGCGGCGGCTTCCTCGTTGGACCTTCGGCCGGAAATCAGGCCGAACAGCGTGGATCGGCCGTGGTTCCGGATCCACCCGGCTAAAAGCCGGCCGGCCGCGGCCTGAGCTTCCTCCTCCGAGGTTTCCGCCCATTCCCCTTCTTCGTTTCGGATCATGGGTCGCGAAAGCCGGGGTCCCAGTTCGCGGAAGGGGTCCAGGCGGCCTTTCCGGCAGAGTTGTCCCTGGGCCGCGCCGGGATTGTCCCATGGGGTGGTGATCCGGATCAGGTGGTCCGACAGCACCTCGTTTACGGTGGGGCACAACAGACCGCAGGAAGGGCAGACCGAGGGCACGCTCCGCCGGTCCCGGGCCTTGCCGCCCACGGCGTAGTGAGTCCGGTGCCGAAGGTACAGGGCGCCCGTGGGGCAAACCTGCAGGCAGAGCCCGCAGGAAACGCAGGAGGATTGACCCAACTGGTCCGAAAGGTCCGCCCCAATCATGGCCCGGCCGCCCCGGTTGTGAAAATCCAGAACCATGTTACCGGCCACGTCGCGGCAGGCGCGAACGCAGCGGCCGCAGAGAACGCACCGGTTGTGGTCCAGAACCAGGTCGGGATGGGTGGTATCCAGGGGGAATTCGTCGTTCAGTCCGGGTACTTCAAAATGATCCAGGCCGTGTTCGTAGGCCAGGCTTTGGAGTTCGCAGTCGCCGCTTTGGGAACAGACCATGCAGTGATGGGGCCGTTCGGAAAAAAGAAATTCAAGGACGGTTTTTCGGGTTTCCAGAATCCGTTCGTTGACCGTGACCACGTCCATTCCGGCGCGGACGGGCATGACGCAACTGGCGGCCAGCCGGGGAGCCCCGTCCACTTCGACCACGCAGAGCCGGCAGCCGCCGTACGGGGGCAAAGCCGGATGATGGCACAGGGTGGGGATCCGGATGCCCGCCTGGCGTGCCGCGTCGAGGATGGTGGCGCCTTCGTCCACGGTCACATCCCTTCCATCAATCCGCAGGCTTATGGAGGCTTTGTTGTCCATGGGTCACCCTCTCTCATCATCCTATGTTCGGGTTCCCGGGCGCCCCGGCGGCAGGTCGGGGGTCAGGATACTTGTTTGACATCGCACCTCAGGCATCGGCTGGCTTCGGCCCGGGCCCCTTCGGGCGGCAGGCCCCGTTCCACTTCCATGAAGCTGCGCACCCGCTCCGCGGCATCGGCTTCCAGAGCCGGGCATCGTGGGGTTTCCTTGGTTTCTTCGTCCACCTGGCTGGGGATTTCGATCCCCAGTTCGGGCTCCACGTACGGCGGGTCGCCCTTTCGTTTCCGGAGGGCGTCGTCGATCTCTCGGGCCGCCCGGCGGCCGGCGGAAATGGCCCAGGCCACGGTGGATGGTCCCGTCACGGCGTCGCCGCCGGCGAAAACCATGGTGGGTCCTACCCGGGTCGAAGACCGGTGGGTGACGAGAATGAGTCCTTCGTCGGTGACATTCACACCAGTTCCATCCCGGTCTTCAAGGAATCCCAGCACCGGGCGTTGGCCCACGGCCGCGATCACCTGGTCCACGGTCAGGGTGAATTCGGCTCCGGGAAGAGGGATGGGCCGGCGTCGGCCGCCGGAATCGAAATCCCCCAAGGTCATCTGGCGGCAGATCATCTGGCTGACCCGGCCGTTATGGCCCATGATCCGGGCCGGGGCGACCAGCTCCCTAAGATCGATGCCCTCATCCAGGGCGGCTCGGATTTCCTCCTTCTGGGCCGGCATATCCTCCCGCCGGCGGCGATACAGGATGGTCACCTTTTCCGCGCCCAGCCGGGCCACGGTCCGGGCCGCGTCCACGGCCGAATTGCCTCCGCCCACGATCACCGGATGCCGGCCCACGTGGGGCCTCCGGCCCATGTTGACCTGCCGGAGGAATTCCACCGCGCCAACCACGCCCAAAAAGTCCTCGCCTTCCACGTCCAGGGGCAGGCTGTGGTGGGCGCCCACGGCCAGGTACACGGCGTCATGTTCGGCGATCAGAGTCCGCCAGGGCAGGCTGTCGCCAATGGCCTGGCCGCACCGGATCTGGACGCCCAGGTCCACGATGGCCTGGATTTCCGCCCGCAGGACCGGCCGAGGCAGCCGGTACGCGGGGATGCCGTACCGAAGCATGCCTCCGGGTTCGGGCAGCTGCTCAAACACCGTTACCGCGTACCCCCTCAAGGCCAGGTCCCGG
>JAGVGV010000554.1 GCA_020056895.1 Deltaproteobacteria bacterium | reverse complement strand
CCAGCGCCATCACGCAGGCGAAGGCGCCCAGCGTCGCGAGGTAGTAGGTCACGAGGTAGAAGAGCAGCGACTGCAGGCCCGCGCCGGCGGCGAAGCCCGGCGCCTCGCCCTCGGCCTGGTAGCGCGTCATGACGGCCACGCCCATGAGCAGGTTCCAGTTGGAGGCCACCGAGGCCCAGATAAAAAAGAGAATCAGGATATGCATGACGTACATATCGCTGAACGCCAGGGGATAGACGGCGATACAGGCCAGGCCCAGAATGACGCCGATGACTTTCCAGTTGGCCATGACTAGAGCGTCCTTCCGCCCAGAAGGCCCTGGGGTCGAATCAGCAGGATCAAGAGGAACATGACGAACCAGATGGGCCAGACCCAGAGCGATCCCAGGTACAAGGTAACGATGGCCTCGGCCAAGCCGAGAATGAAGGCGGCGTACACCGCGCCCGTGGCGCTGCCCAGGCCGCCGAAAACGATGATGACGAAACCCTTGACCATCCAGTCCCACCCGATGTGGGGGGTCATGTAATACTTGGTAGCTAAAAGAACGCCGGAGAAGCCGGTCACGGCCGTGGCCAGGGCGAAGGAATAGCCGAAGGTTTTGTTCAGGTTGATGCCGACGATCCGGGCGCCGTCCATATCCTGGGCCACCGCCCGCATGGCCTGCCCGAACCAGGTTTTCTTGAGCAACAGGTTCAGGCCGATCACGAACAAAATGACGATGACGATCAGGGCGATTTCGTGATGATTGATCCGGACGAATCCGATCTTGAAGCGCCCGTCGAAAAACTTGGGAATGTCCTTGACCCTGGGGCCGAAAGCCTGAAGCAGAAGGTTCTCCCAAAGGATGCCCAGGCCCAGCAGAAAGATGATGACGGAAAATTCCCAGTTGGGCGTTTTCAGCATGGGGCTCAGGGTGAATTTGTACAGCACCAGGCCGATGACGAACATGCAGACCAGGGCCAGAGCGATGGAAGGGATCAGGCCCAGCCCGGTGGTGGACAGAAACCACCAGGTGAAGTACCCTCCGGAAACGGCCACGATGCCGTGGCCGAAATTGAAAATATGGGTGACTCCATAAACGATGGTCAGCCCCAAGGCCATGCAGGCGTAAAGCGACCCCGAGATCATGCCGCTGACGATGGCGTTGATCAGTTCCTTAATGGCGCACCTCTCACGAACACCGATCCGTTAAAAATAGGCCTTTTCAATCTCGGCCTTGCTGATTTCCCCGACCGACCGTTCCATGATGACCTGGCCTTTTTTCAAAAGGTAAATACGGTCCGCCAGGGCCAGGGGGTAATCCACTTCCTGCTCGACGATCAGGATGCTGATGTCGGTTTCTTTCTTGATCCGCCGAACCGCGCCGAACACCGTTTTCTTCATCAAGGGTGAAAGCCCGATCGATGGTTCATCGATCAGCAACAGCCGGGCGTCGCTCATCAGGCCTCGCCCAACGGCCAGCATCCGGCTTTCGCCTCCGGAAAGGGTGGATGCGGTCTGATCCCGCCGTTCAGCCAGCCGGGGAAAAAGCTCAAAGACCAGCTTCAGGTTCCGGTCCATTTTGCCGCGGGCCCGGCGGTTGTAGGCCCCCAGCCTCAAATTTTCTACCACGGTCATTTCGTTGAACAGGTTCCTGGCCTCGGGAATGTAGGCCAAGCCCATTTCAACGATCTTATCACTGGGCGCTTTGGAAATTTCGGTTCCCATGAATCGGATGGAACCGGCCCGGGGCGGGTGGATTCCGGAAATGGCCTTGAGCAGAGTTGACTTGCCGTGGCCGTTGGGTCCGAACAGGGCCACCACTTCGCCTTCATTGATGTGAAAGGCGGCCTGGCGGAGGATCTGGAGGTCTCCGTAGTAACTGTCGACGCCTTCGAGCTGAAGGGCTGGCGAGGCGGACGGGCCGGTGGTCATCATGCATCCTCCCCGAATTGGATGTCGCCTTCGCCCAGGTAGACTTCGATCACCTTGGGATCGGTGCGCACCCCTTCCGGGTCCCCAAAATAGATCACCTGGCCGTTGTCCAGGATGAGCATGCGGTTGGAAATGTCGATCAGGGAATCGAGAATGTGTTCGATCATCAACACGGTAATGCCGCCATCCCGGTTGATGTGCCGGACCACGCCCAGAAATGAGGCGATTTCGATCATGGACAAACCGGCCAGAGGTTCGTCCAGCATCAGCAGGCGGCAGCCCGTGGCCAGACAAGCGGCCATCATGACCAGCTTGGTGGTGTACAGGTCCAGATTACTGGCCGGTGTGTCGCGGGCTTCTTCCAGGCCAAGGAAGGCGAGGGTCTCGTTGACCTTTTCCCGGTGAATCCTTATGTCTTCGCCGCCGAAGGTGGCGCCCACGCGGACATTGTCGAACACGCTCAAGGTGGCGAAGGTCCGGGGGACCTGAAAGGTCCGGGTCAGTCCCAGATGGCAGATTTGATGAGCCTTGAGCTTGGTGATATCCCGGCCGTCGAAAACGATCCGGCCGGACGACGGCGGAAAAGCTCCGGCGATCACGTTGAACAAGGTGGATTTGCCGGCCCCGTTGGGGCCGGCGATCCCGAAGATTTCACCTTCGGCAACCTCCAGGTCCACGTTCAAAAGGGCCTGCAACTTGCCGAAGGCCTTGGACACGCGCTCTGTTTTAAGAATCATGGAAAATCTTTGGGTAAGCGGAGCAGCCCAAGGGCCGCTCCGCCGGCTGGGCCGTTTTACTTCTTGATCCACGGAGGCAGCTTGTACTTGCCGCCTTCGTTGTACTTGGCCGGACGCATCTTCACGTTCTTGCCGTCCTGAATCTGGAACCAGACCAGGGGCATGTATTCGTCGGTCTGAAGGATGGACTGGTCCCGGAGGTCGAACTTGTAATCGGCGCAAAGGCCCTTGTGCACGGTGGCCCTAAGGTTTTCAATGACCTTAGGATAGCAGTCCACGCATCCGGCTTTTTCCACCGCGGCCACCCACATGTCGAAGGCGTCCCGCGTGGCTTCGGCGTACATCCCGGCCGGTTCGGTCTTGAACTTGGCCATCCAGCGTTTCTTGTAATCCTCGAACTTGGGTCCGAAACCGAACGCACTGCCCACCCAGATCACGCCTTCGGCGGATTTGCCGGCCAGCTTGATGAATTCGGGAATGGACGGGGTGTACTGCATGTAGACCAGGGCGTTGAGGCCGTCGTCCTTGAAGTGTTCGCTGAACTGCTGGATGAAGCGAGCCGCGTCCGTGGGGTCCAGGTGCCAGAAGGTCACGTACGCCGGATCGGCGGATTCAATTTTGGACAGGATCGGACCCCATTCGGCCATGCCGAAGGGCACGGTTTCGTTCACCACGACCTCGTACCCCTTGGCCGCGGCCAGCTTGGCGAATTCGTCGGCCGGCATGATATTATAGGCGTAGTCCACCTTGATGATGGCGATCTTCTTGTTCGGTTCCTTCCAGCCCATTTCCTGGCCGAGGCCGAAGAGATACTTGTCGGCGTCCATGCCGTACGCCTTGTCGTTATAAGTGTACTGGAACACGTTCCCGTACTTTTCCAGGTTTTCCGCCACCGGCTGGGTGCAGAGCGTCATAGCGTTGCCGTGCAGGTAGGGCATGTCGTATTCGCCGAAAACCTTGGTGTCCACGCCGCCATCGTCGTACCCGGTGATGATCACGTTCGCCCCAGCGCCGACCAGACGTTCACCCACGGCCTTGATTTTCTCGGCTTCCAGTCCGCCAACGTCACCCAAGGTCAGTTCGAGCTTCCGGCCAAGCAGGCCGCCGGCCGCGTTCTTTTCGGCCACGGCCAGTTCCAGGGCCATCTTCATTTGTTCGCCGTCGCTGGCGTACGGCCCGGTTAGCGGCACCGGAGCTCCGATCAGAATGGGTTTATCCGCGGCCCAGGCCGATCCCAGGCCCAAAGCAGCCACAAGTCCAACCACCAAAATCGCCAGGAATTTCTGCCTCACGACGAACCTCCCCTGCTTCAATGCGGAAAAATTCGGCCTTGCGCCGGCAAGCATGCCGGGGCTGGCCCGATCCCCTAGGTCCACTGATTTTTTCGCTGGTACAACAACAACGAATACCCCTGTTACCATATCCGAACGTTGAGAATCAAGGAGATTGAGGGGCGAACTCGTGACAATTCCTTTTTGGATTAGAGTTAATAAGTAGAACTCATCCCCAAAATGTTCTTTGCCTCAAGAAGCGCCTTTGGAGGGGAAAAGCCATTTTTCGGAATATGCCCTATATTCCATGGGTTGGTTCCCCGATTCCGCGTCGTCCCAGACCAAACTCCAAACTTTTGGAATGAGTTTTAAACAACATTGGCGATCAATGGATTGTTCCCGCTGGTTTAGAGCCTTTTCCTTTTATAACGAATGAGCGCGGACTCTTCCTTATTCCTTATTATGTACAGAAACGTGGCGGGCCTATTTTCCAATAGACAAAACCAACGCAAAAATTGACGTTTCCTATGAACTATCCCTCGCCTTCGATCGGAAACCCGGCCGGCTCCGCCACGAGCGCCGCCCAAGCGGGGGCATCTGGCCGGTCGATCGGGGCGAACCATCTACTCCGGCGCCTGGCCAGAAATGACCGTTCACACGGGGGGAGGGCGAGCCCCCCCCCTCGTCCGCCTCCGAGGCCTGGGCCACCTTTGTTGGTTGACGGACCAATCCATCCGGAGTAACATCCCCCCGTTCCCAGTAAATTAAAACGACGGAAAACCTCAACGTCCAATCGATTCCAGCGGAGGGTGCCATGACCGGCGTTTATGGTGGTCACGTGGTGGCGAAGTACTTGAAGGAAGCCGAAGGGGTCACGACCGTCTTTTCCCTTTCCGGAGGCCATATCGACCGGATTTATGACGGTTTTCTCGAGATGGGCGTCCGGCTGATCGATGTCCGCCATGAACAGGCGGCGGCCATGATGGCCCACGCCTGGTATCTCCAGACCGGCCAGCCCGGAGTCTGCCTGGTTACGGCCGGCCCCGGATTCACCAACGCCCTTACCGGCCTGGTGAACGCCTATCAGGAAAACGTGCCTTTGGTCCTGATTACCGGCTGCTCCCCCCTGAGGGATCGGGGGTGCGGGGCGCTGCAGGAAATCAACCAGGCCGACATGATCAAATGCACGGTCAAATGGGCCGAAACCTGCATGGACGCGGCCCGGCTGCCCGAATACCTTTCCCGGGCCTTCCGGCACGCGGTTTCGGGCCGGCCAGGGCCGGTTTTTCTGGAGCTTCCGCCGGATGTGCTGAACGTGCGGGTGGAAGAAACCAACCTGGCCTGGCCCCCCGCCGGAAGCCGGAGGTTCCGGTCCGGACCCGACCCGGACCTGTTGGTCTCGGCCGCCGAGTTGATCAACGGCGCCGAGCGGCCGGTTGTTTTGGGCGGCAGCGGCGTTTTCGCCAGTTCGGCGGGTGATTCCCTGAAAGCCTTCATCGACCGGACCGGCGCCCCCTTCGTGCTGCTCAACGCCGGCCGGGGCGTGGTTCCGGACGATCATCCCCTATCCCTTTGGGATGGCGGCCTGATGGCCATCTTGACCGCGCTGAGCATGGCCGATCTGGTGGTGGCCTTGGGGGTCCGGTTCAACTGGCTGTTGATGTTCGGCCGGGTGTTCCCTCAGGCCAAGGTGGTCCGCGTGGACGTGGACCCGGCGGAAATCCACCGGAACCGGACTTCGGACGTGGGTTTGGTCGGCGATCTGGACTTGGCCCTGAAGGGTCTTTTGCCTCTGTTGGCCCAGCGGGACCACAACGCCTGGCGGAACCAGTTGAAGGACATGTACCTGCCCATGGTCCAGGGGGAAATCCAAACCCGTCAGCAGCCCTCCCATCCCATTCATCCCGGCCGGATGGTGGCCGCGGTTCGGGAAGTGGTGGGCGACGACGCCATTTACATCGTGGACGGCGGAGATACATCGTATTACGGCATCACCGGCCTGGGCGCCACTGGACCGGCCTCGGTGTACGGCGCGGCCGGCGGGCAGTTCGGCTGTCTGGGCACCGGAGTGCCCATGGCCATCGCGGCCAAGGCCGCCCGCCCGGACAAAAGGGTGGTGACCATCAGCGGCGATGGGTCCTTTGGGTTGAACGCCATGGAATTCGATACCGCCCTTCGGCATAACCTTCCCTTCCTTTGCGTGGTCAACAACGATCAGGCCTGGGGCATGATCAAGCACGGCCAGGAAATGTGTTATGGTCCGGACCGGGTGTTCGGGTCCAGCCTGGGGTTGATCCATTACGAAAAAATGGTGGAAGCCCTGGGCGGGTACGGCGAACTGGTGGAAAAGGACGAAGACCTGATCCCGGCCCTTAGGCGGGCCTTGGAATCGGGCAAACCCGCCCTGGTGAACGTGATGACCGACCCCTGCGCCGTGAGTCCGGCCACGCTCTCCTTCGTGGAAGGGTTCAAAATGGAATAGAATCCATTCCCAAATTGTTCTTTGGCCCTGGATGCATCGTCAATGGAAGACAGCCAATCCTCGACACATGCGTGATATTCCTCCGGTTGGCTTTCTCCCTTCTCCTCGCCCCAAGGCCAAACTCCTTGTTTTGGGATGGATTCCAGCTACATATCTCGCCCGGTTTTCCCT
>JAGVGV010000665.1 GCA_020056895.1 Deltaproteobacteria bacterium | reverse complement strand
GATGCCCTCAACGCCCGGGTTTTCCCTCTGGACCATCCGCCCGAACCTCTGGCCTTTGATCATGGCCGGATTCTGGCCGATTACCGGGCCCGGTTCCCCCGCCACGGGCCCGAGCATCCCCCCCACGGGGGGAACACCGGGAATACGGAAGGTTTTGACGCCAACAGGCCAAAACCAGGGGGGAAAGGAACCATCGGCCATGAATGACAAGGAATACAGCCGCGAGGAAAAGCGGGCCCTTTTGGCCCTGGCCCGAGCCGCCATCGGCGACCGGCTGGGTCAAACGTCTTCCAATATCCCCGCCCCGCCGCTGACGGAAAAAAACGGGGCCTTCGTCACCCTTCACAAGCACGGCGCTCTTCGGGGCTGCATCGGCCGGTTCACTTCGAATCTGGCCCTGCCCGGCACCATTCGCGAAATGGCCCAGGCCGCCGCGTTTGAAGACCCTCGTTTTCCGCCTCTGAACGCCGCCGAACTGGACCAGGTGGACCTTGAAATATCGGTGTTGTCCCCCATGCGCCGGATCCAGGACGTTTCCGAAGTCCAGGTGGGCCGGCACGGCCTGTACATCATCCAGGGACACCGCCGGGGGGTGCTGTTGCCCCAGGTGGCCGCGGATTATGGCTGGGACCGCGATACCTTTCTGGATCAGACCTGCGTTAAGGCCGGCCTGAACCCGGGTTGCTGGCGGGACCGGAAAACGGAAATTTACGTGTTTTCGGCCGAAGTGTTCGGCGAAAAGGACCTGGACGAATCGTGACCCCAGGCCCGATCGGGGAAAAAAGCGATCGACCCGGGTCCCTTCCTCCGGCGCTGGAATACCTGGACCTCTTTCTCAGCCATCTGCGGGTGGAGCGGGGCCTTTCGGGGCACACCGTGGAGGCGTACGGCCGGGACGTGAACCGGTACCTGGAATTCCTGGCGAGCACTGGCCGGCCCGACCCCGCCGCCGCCGGACGGAACCAGGTGATGAGCCATCTCTTGGCTTTGGACCGGGAAGGGCTGGGCGCCCGGAGCCGGGCAAGGGCGCTTTCGGCCGTGCGGAGTTTTCATCGGTTTCTGACGAAAGAAGGTCTGGCCCGGGAAAACCCGGCGGCCGGCCAGGAAGCGCCGGCCCGGTGGAAACGGCTGCCCGATTACCTGGGGGAAGAGGACGTGGACCGGTTGCTCGCCGCGCCCGACCCCGCCACTCCCGGCGGCCTGAGAGACCGCGCCATGCTGGAACTTCTGTACGCCACCGGGCTGAGGGTATCGGAACTGGTGGGGTTGGAACTGGGTCAGGTTCATTTGGAAGCGGCGTTCTTGCGGACCATGGGCAAAGGGTCCAAGGAACGGCTGGTCCCCTTCGGCGATCAGGCCGCCGATTGGGTCCGCCGGTACCTGGCCGAAGCCCGGGGGGCCCTGCTGGGGCTTCGCCGGAGTCCCCATCTGTTTTTGAGCCGCCGGGGACAAAAGCTTTCGCGCCAGTTTTTTTGGCGCCTTGTCCGGGATTACGGCCGCAAAGCCGGGATCCCAAGGGAAATCCATCCCCATACGCTTCGGCATTCCTTCGCCACGCATCTGGTGTCCCGAGGCGCGGACCTGCGGGCGGTCCAGATGATGCTGGGCCACAGCGACCTTTCCACCACCGAAATATACACCCACGTGGCCCAGATCCGGCTCAAAGCCCTGCACCAGACCTACCATCCCCGGGGCTGAAAGGAACCAGAATGCCCCACGATCCCAACGTTCCCATTCCTCCCTTGCCGCCCGGGGCCCTCTCGGTCATCACCACCCACCAGAACGCCGACTTCGACGCCGTGGCGTCGATGATCGCCGCCGGCAAGCTGTACCCCGAAGCGGTCATGGTCTTCCCCGGGTCCCAGGAGCGGAATTTACGGAATTTCTTCATCCAATCCATGATTTACCTGTTCAACGTGGCCAGAGTCAAGGATATTGATCTCAAGAAAATCCGGCGCCTGATCCTGGTGGACACCCGCCAGGCGGAACGGATCGGCCCCCTGGCCGAGGCCCTGACCAACGAGGGCCTGAGCATCCATATTTACGACCATCACCCCGACGGCCCTTCGGATCTTCACGGCGAGTTGGAGATGATCGGCCAGGCCGGCGCCAACGCCACGCTGATGACCGAACTGTTGGACGCCAAGGGGATCGCCCTGAGCCCCGAAGAGGCCACCGTGCTGGCCATGGGCATCTACGAAGACACGGGCGGATTCACTTTCCGGTCCACCACCCCCCGAGACCTTTTGGCCGCCGCACGGCTGCTGGAAAAGGGCGCGGACCTGGTGGTGGTGGCCGAAATGATTTCCCGGGAGCTGACCGCCGAACAGGTGTCGCTGCTTCACGAAATGATCCAGTCGGCCGAAGTGCATCACGTGAACGGCGTGGACGTGGTGGTGACTCAGGCCCAAACCGAGCAATACGTCGAGGAACTGGCGGTTCTGGTCCACAAAATGATGGACATGCAGAACATCCATGTTTTGTTCGCTCTGGTGCTAATGGAAAACCGGGTGTATCTGGTGGCCCGGAGCCGGATTGCCCGGGTGAACGTGGCCGAAGTGGCCCAGGAAATGGGCGGGGGCGGCCATCCCAGCGCGGCGGCGGCCACGATCAAGGACGTAACCCTGACTCAGGCCGCCAACCAGCTTCACCGGGTGCTGGCTCAGGTGCTGGGGCCGGTCCGGACGGCCCGGGACATCATGGTTTTTCCGGTCATCCACGTATCGCCGGATGGAAGCCTTCAGGAAGCCCGGGAACTGATGGTCCGGTACGACATCAACGTTCTGCTGGTCATCGATACGGCCGGCGTTTTAAGGGGATACATCAGCCGCCAGAACGTGGCCAAGGCCCTCCATCACGGGTTGCCGGACTATCCCGTATCGGAATTCATGACCACCGAGTTCGGCGTGGTGAACCCCGAAGCCACCTTCGCCCAAATCCAGGACCTGGTTGTGGCGCAGAAGCAGCGGGTGGTGCCGGTGGTGGACCAGGGCCGCACCGTGGGGGTCATCACCCGGACGGACCTGTTGAATATCTTGACCAGCGAAACCAACGTGCCGGGGTCCCTGATCGAGGAAGGGTCCGGGGGCGGCCGAAGCCGGACCAAGAAGATCCTCACCCTGATGCGGGAACGGCTGCCCAAGAAATTTTTGGACCTGTTGGCCGAACTGGGCCGAGCCGCCCAGGACCTGGGGTATGGCGCGTACGCGGTGGGCGGATTCGTCCGGGACCTCTTGCTCCGGCAGGAAAACCTGGATGTGGACGTGGTGATCGAAGGGGACGGCATCCGGTTCGCCGAATCCTTCGCCTCCACCCGGCCCGATATCCGGGTTCGGGTTCACCACAAGTTCAACACGGCGGTGCTCATCTGGGCCGATGGGTTCAAGGTGGATGTGACCACGGCCCGGCTGGAATACTACGAACACCCGGCCGCGTTGCCGGTGGTGGCCGGCGGATCCATCCACATGGACCTGTACCGACGGGATTTCACCATCAATACCCTGGCGGTGAGCCTGGCGCCTCGGAATTTCGGCGTGGTGATCGACTATTTCCGCGGTTTGAGGGACCTGAAGGAAGGCTTCATCCGGGTGCTTCACAACCTCAGCTTCGTCGAAGACCCCACCCGGGTGTTCCGGGCCATCCGGTTCGAACAACGTTTCGGCTTTAAAATCGGCAAGCTGACCACCACGCTGATCCAGAACGCGGTCAAGCACAGCTTTTTCTTGAAGCTTTCGGGCAAAAGGCTGTCCGGGGAGATCCGGTTGATCCTTAGCGAGGAAGACCCGGCCCCGGCCGTGGCCCGTATGGCTGAATTCGATCTCTTGAAATTCATCCACCCCGATCTGACTTTTGAAAAAAGAGCCCGGCACGTGTTCAAGCGGATCAAAACGGTGCGGGGCTGGTTTTCCATCAGCCATCCCAAGGTGGCGTATCGGCCCTGGCTGGTCTATTTTCTGGGATTGGTCAATGGGCTCGGGACCGAGGAAATGATGGGCGTCTGCCGCCGGTTGAGTCTTCACAAGGACGACATCCGGGTTCTAGTGGAGGAAAAACCTTTGGCCGACCGGGGGTTGGGGGGGATGATCCGGAAAAAAATCACTCAACCCAGCGAAGTGTACCAGATGCTGAAAGACTTTTCCGCCGAAACCATCCTGTTCATGATGGCCCGGACGGAAAACGAGGAAATCATCCGGGTGTTGGCCGACCATTTTTCCAAAGACCGCCATATCCGGCCGGATCTTTCCGGGGAAGACCTCAAGGTCCTGGGATTCGTTCCCGGGCCGCTGTTCAAGCGGATTCTGGAAGACCTTTTGGCCCGGCGCCTCAACGGCGAACTTTCCGGCCGGGAGGAAGAGATCGACTACGTGCGCTGGAACTACGACCCCTCGGTGGTTCCGGAATTCCCACGGAAAGGAAAAAAATGAACGATATCGGACAAATGATCGCCGATGCCAGCATATTGGCCCTGCCCATCCTGGTGGCCGTGACGGGGCACGAACTGGCCCATGCCTATGCCGCCGACCGCCTGGGCGACCCCACCCCCCGTTTGGCCGGCCGGATCACGCTCAACCCCATCAAACACCTGGACCCCATCGGCACCCTGGTGTTCCTTTTGACCCGGACCATCGGCTGGGCCAAGCCCGTGCCCATCAATCCCGCCAACTTCAGGCATTACCGGCGGGACAACATCCTGGTCTCCGCCGCCGGACCGGCCATGAACCTGATCCTGGCCGCCTGTTCGGCCGTGCTGTTCCATCTGGTGGTCGCCTTCGGCCCCTCCCTGGGCCGGTATTTCATGGAGCCGCTGGTCCGGATCACCGCCGCCGGAGTGATTTTAAACGTGGGGCTGGCCGTCTTCAACCTGGTCCCCATTCCGCCTCTGGATGGGTCCCATATCCTTGAAGGGTTCCTGCCGGACCATCTGGCCGACCAGTACCGGCGGCTCCGGCCCTATGGGTTCATCCTCCTTTTGGCCTTGATCCTGACCGACATGGTGGATATCATCGTTATTCCCGTCATCGATGTCGTGGCCCAGTGGATGCTCGGCATCGCCCGCTGAAATGGGCCGCGGGGGGCATTTTTTAAAAAGATTGGTTGATCCATGAACCTGAATGTCAAACTGGAAATCTATGAAGGTCCCCTGGACCTTTTGCTGCACCTGATCCGAAAAAACGAAGTGGATATCTACGATATCCCCATCGCCCTCATCACGGAACAATACCTGGAATACCTGGGCGTTCTGGAAGCCATGAACGTGGAGGTGGCCGGCGAATTCCTGCTGATGGCCGCCACCCTGACCCACATCAAATCCCGGATGCTGGTCCCCCAGGTGGAAACCGAGGAAGCTCAGGAGACGGAAGAAGACCCCCGGATGGCCATTGTCCGCCCCCTTTTGGAACACATGAAGCTCAAAGACGCGGCGGATGGGCTCGAACGCCGGGACCTTTTGAACCGCGACGTCTTCGCCCGGGACCCGGACCTCGAACTTTTGGGCGTGGAACCTCGGGACGAAAACCTTTTGGAAGCCAACCTGTTCGACCTGATCGACGCGTTCCGGCGGCTGGCCAAACGGTTCGAAAAAACCGGCGGACTCCAGATCGTGGTCGACACCAAAACCATCCAGCAGCGCATCGTGGAAATCATGCGGCTGTTGGCCGGTGCGGGCCAGGCCGCCTTCATCGACGCCTGCCGGACCGATCGATCCAAAGCCGATCTGGTGCTTACTTTTCTGGCCGTGCTCGAACTGGCCCGAGTGGGCCACCTGAAGCTGTTCCAACACCACGACTCCCGCGAGATCACCCTGTTTCTGGTGGAAGACCGGCCCTTTTTGGGGTTGGCTTCGTTGGGACCGGACGGATGGGACCCATCGACCGGGGAAGGAATGGACCAGGACGAGGAGTTCGTTCCCAACGAGGACGAAGACGACGAAGAAGAAGGTGATGATGACGTCGATGAGATCGACGACGAGGATGAGGACGACGAGGACGACGAAGATGAGGATGACGAGGACGACGAGGATGAGGATGACGAGGACGACGAGGATGATGAGGATGATGAGGATGATGAGGACGACGAGGATGAAGATGAGGATGAAGAGGACGACGAGGACGAAGAGGCATGAGCCTTAGCCTCCGCGACATCGTGGAAGGGCTCTTGTTCGTTTCCGGGGACCCCTTGGACGTGGACCGGGTGACCGCCGTGGTGGAAGGGGTGGCTCCGGAACGAGTCCAGAAGGTGCTGGACGAACTGGAAGCCCAATACGAGGACATGGGCCGGGCCTTTGTCCTCCGGCGGGTGGCCGGAGGCTACCAGTTCCGGACCAAGCCCGAATTGTCGCCCTATATCCTGAGGCTGAAAAAGAAATCCCCCACCCGGCTGTCCCAGGCGGCGCTTGAAACCCTGGCCGTCATCGCGTACCGTCAGCCCATTTTACGGGCCGAAATTGAAAAAATTCGGGGCGTGGACGTGGGCGGTATCGTGAAAACCCTGATGGAAAAGGGGTTGGTCCGAGGCGTGGGGCGGAAAGACCTGCCCGGCCGGCCCATCATTTACGGCACCACCCGCAAGTTTTTGGAAACCTTCGATCTCCCCAGCCTCGAAGCCCTTCCCTCCATCGAAGAGATGGAATCCCTGGGCCCGGACGACGAAGGCCGGTTGTTCTGAACAAAAATCCCCTCCCATAACCCGAGGCTCATTTTGGACCCAATCGCATGAAAACCGCCGCCAAACCCATGTATTTTTTCCTTTTGGTCCTGGCCGTGGGCTCCACCGTGGGGCTCCAGGCCTGGCGAACCCTATTCGACAACTTCGCCGTCCACGGCGCGGGG
>JAGVGV010000294.1 GCA_020056895.1 Deltaproteobacteria bacterium | reverse complement strand
CCAGGGCCGGAGCATCCTCGGGCTGCCCAAGGAAGAACTCCGGAAGCTCAGACGCCGGATGCAGATCATCTTCCAGGACCCCTTTTCGTCCCTGAACCCCAGGAAAAACGTGGGGCACATCGTGGGCGAACCCCTTCTGGTCCATGGGATGAAAAGCCGGCGGGAACGGGAGGAGCGCGTCCTCAAGCTGTTGGAAGTGGTGGGCCTGAAAAAGGAACACATGCGGCGGTACCCCCACCAGTTTTCCGGCGGCCAGCGGCAAAGGATCGGCGTGGCCCGGGCCTTGGCCTTGAACCCGGCCCTGATCATTTGCGACGAAGCGGTCTCGGCGCTGGACGTGTCCATCCAGGCCCAGGTAATCAACCTCTTGCAGGATCTCCAGAAGGAATTCGGCCTGACCTACCTGTTCATTTCCCACGATTTGAGCGTGGTGGAACACATCGGCGACCGGGTGGCGGTCATGTACCTGGGCAAGGTGGTGGAAATCACCGAATCCGAACGGCTGTACGAAACGCCGCTGCACCCTTACACTCAAGCCCTATTGTCCGCCGCCCCCTTACCGGATCCTGAAATAAAAGGACGCCGGACGATCCTTCACGGCGACGTGCCCAGCCCTATTACCCCTCCGCCGGGATGCAGGTTCCACACCCGCTGCCCCCACGCTCAGGATGTATGTAAAAAAGACGAACCGGCTTTGAATGCCCACACCCCCGGCCATCGGGTGGCCTGCCATTTCACCGGCCAAACGCCGTCGCTGTACCACGGGATGGCGCCCGGGGCGAAAACGGGATGAAGGATGAGGCGGCCGTCCTCCATTGAATGCAACATGGTATGAAAGCGGACCACCCGTCGGCTGAAATCCATTCCTTCTGCAACGGAACCCCAACGCCGCCGTTGAACCCCAAAGACGAAGCGGGTCCTCTCTTTCCCAGCCTTCCTCTTGCCAAAGCGCCTTTATCCGCTTATAAGGTCCGTTACCTCTTTGTACCGGCGGAGAAGGAAAGCCCATGGAACCCATCGAAATATACGATACCACGCTGAGAGACGGCGCTCAGGCCGAAGACGTTCATTTCACCCTCGAAGACAAGCTTCGGATCACCCGGCGGCTGGACCGGTTGGGCGTGGACTTCATTGAAGGCGGCTGGCCCGGGTCCAACCCCAAGGACCTGGCCTATTTTCAGGATGTCCGGAACCTGGGGCTCAAACGGGCCCGCGTGGCCGCCTTCGGGGCCACCCATCATCCCAAGAAAACGCCCGAAACCGATCCCAACCTGAAAGCCCTGGTCCGGTCCGCCGCTTCCGTGCTGACCGTGGTGGGCAAGACCTGGGACGTTCATGTAACCGACGCGCTCCAGACCACCCTGGCCCGGAACCTGGAACTGGTCTCCGGGTCCCTGGCGTATCTTCGGCCCAAGGCTCAAACGTTGATTTTCGACGCGGAACATTTTTTCGATGGTTTTAAAAGGAACCCCGAATACGCCAAGGCCGTCCTCGACGCGGCGCTAAAAGCCGGCGCCGACACTCTGGTTCTGTGCGACACCAACGGCGGCAGCCTTACCAGCGAAATCACCGAAATCGTGGCCGCGATCCGCCAACTCCATCCCGGCGTCCGGCTGGGGATTCATGCCCATAACGACGCGGAACTGGCCGTGGCCAACTCCCTGGCCGCCGTTCAGGCCGGGGCGTCCCATGTTCAGGGAACCATCAACGGCTTTGGAGAACGGTCGGGCAACGCCAACCTTTGCTCCATTCTGCCCGGATTGACCCTGAAAATGAACCGGCCCTGCCTGGTGGAGGGGGGCTTGGCTCAGCTCGTGACCATCAGCCGCTTCGTATACGAACTGGCCAACAAGCAGCCCAATCCCTTTCAGCCCTATGTGGGCCGGTCCGCTTTCGCCCACAAGGGCGGCATCCACGTGAGCGCCGTGGAACGAAATTCCGAAACGTACGAACACGTGGCCCCGGCCCTGGTGGGGAATGTCCAGCGGATTCTGGTTTCGGACCTTTCCGGCAAAAGCACGGTGGTCAACAAGGCCAGGAAATTCGGCCTGGACATATCGTCCAAGGACCCTGTGGCCCAGGAAATCCTGGAACGGATCAAAACCCTGGAAAGCCAGGGGTTCCAGTTCGAAGCGGCGGAAGGGTCCTTCGAGCTGTTGATGAACCGGGCCTTGGGGACTCAGAAAAAGTATTTCGAACTGCTCGGGTTCCGGGTGAACGTGCAGAAGCTCAATGAGGACGAACCCACCGCGGCCGAAGCGACCATCATGGTCAAGGTGGGGGGCCGGGTGGAGCATACGGCGGCCATGGGCGACGGTCCGGTGAACGCTCTGGACAATGCGCTCCGGAAGGCGCTTGAAAAATTCTATCCCGAACTCAAGGAAACCCGGCTGGTGGACTACAAGGTGCGCGTGCTCCCCACGTCGGTCCGGGGGACCGGAGCCAAGGTGCGGGTGCTGATTGAATCGGGCGACCGGGAAGACAAATGGGGCACGGTGGGGGTGTCCCACGATATCCTCGAGGCCAGTTGGCAGGCTCTGGTGGACGGCATCACTTATAAACTTTTTAAAAGCGAAAAAAAGAAAAAAGACGGTTCGGTGGAAGAAGAGGAGTTTTAACCCTGATTTACGGCTCTGGTTCGTCACGAGCCGACGAACCAGAAGCGCACGATTCGGGTTTATCCTTCGCGGCGTCAATTCGCCCACGACGCCGTTCATACGAAAAGGCGCGGATGCGGCGAGCTCATTTTGTTTGACTTTAATTATCTTTGGCGCATACTGGCCTTATGCCCATGCCAACTGATTCTTGTCAGTAACTCCGGTTCCTACGTTTCCGGAACGGGCGATCATCGTCTAGCCTTTGGAAATGGTCCACGGTGAAGCCAACCCCTTGATCGCCAAGGATGGTGGTGACCGTTATGTGGCGCTGCCAGAGATGCGGCCGATGTTGCCAGCGAATTACGCCCGACCTTGATGAACAGGATCTTTCGAATTTAGCGGAAAATCTAAAACTTTCCCGAGCGCGGGTAATCGCCCAATACTGCGTGGTCATTGGGCTGAACCCCTTCACGGGCCGATGCCGCCTCGTGCTTCGGCGACAACATCAAACGACGCTCGGCGGCAGGTTGATTCCCGACCTTGACATAGCCGACGCTTCCTCGCCCTGCGTTTTTCTATCCAAAAATCTGTGCCGGCTTCACCTTACCAAGGCCAAGCCGGCGATGTGCCGGAACTACCGGTGCGATGGTTCGTCGCCGGATATTCGACCCTACTGGAGAAAGAAACGCCTGCGGCAAATAGGCGCGGTCCTCTGGTGACGCTTCGAGGCCGGGATACGGACCGAACCTGAACGTATCCCAATAAGCGAAGAGCCAAAGAAAGGAGCCTCCAGAAGATGATCAACAACGCTTCGGGTTTGAAAAAAGCACTCTATTCTCCCGTGGCGGCATCGATATCGATAATTTTTTTACCATCCACATAGTCCTTGGTGGCATATTGCGAAATCCTTTTGATTTTCGAGGATAGTTCAATGATTCGAAGCGTATGGTTTTTGATGAGCCGAGTCATATCCTCTTTTTGCGATTGTTCCAGTTTCGGATTAGCAAGTTTTTCGATGCCGATCAATACGACCTGCAGAGGGTTGTTCAGTTCGTGACTCACCGCTCCGGCCATTTCGAGAATGGCTTTTAATTTTTCCTTGTCCCGCTGTTCCTTTGCGATCTGCTTTTGCTTGGTGATATCCATAAAATATCCAAGGACAGCCCGAGCCCCCTCGTGTTTCACGGCGGTAACCGTCTCCATTACCCATTTTACCTGGCCCGTTTTATCCACCACGCGAAACTCATAAGGCATGGTTCTTTGCCCGGCCAGCATCTGCTTTGCGCTCTCTTTGACATGATCTCTGTAATCCACATGCACGAGGTCCAGCGATGGCATGCCGATCAGTTCTTCTTTTGAATAACCTGTAATCCTGCAAAATTCAGGATTCACATATTTGAATCGCCGGTCCCGCAGAATGTAGCTTCCGATCAGGGCGCTATTGCGGCTGTGTTCAAGTTCTTCTTCAGCTTGTTTCCTTTGGGTATTGTCCCGGATGAATCCTTCTATGGCGACCGCCCTGTTTTGGCTGTCCCGGACGACCGACCACCGATCATGCATCCAACGGGTTGTCCGGTCCGCATTGATGTAGCGGTATTCGACCTCTCCCTGCGCACCGCCCGCCGCCAGGGTGCTCTCCCTTGCCATCCGGAGTTTCTTGATGTCGTCCGGATGGATGTGTTGCGCGGCGCTGGAGGAGGTTAGTATTGTCCGCCCGCTTTCCTCAACCTTGTACAGCTCCAGGAACCGCTTGTTAAAAAAGGGGAAGGTCCCCGATTCGATATCAAACAGGTAGATAGCATCCTGGGAAAGATCGGCAAGATGCTGAAAACTCTCGGTTAATATCCTAACGGTCTCCCGGGTGCTTTTTTCGGACTTGGAATCGATGCCGCTCTCCAGTTCCCGGACCCTGGCTTCCAGTTCTTCGTACGTCGGTTTTCCGCTCGTTCGGTTCACCATGAAAGATTTGCCAACCCCATCGTCTCCCCGGCCTCACGTCGTAAAGACCGGCCAAGGTCTCCATATACCCACCCATTACTTCATTTTTACCATAACTCCAAAACCTTTTTTAGGCAGGCCGCCTTGATTCGCCGGATTCCCTGGCTGAGGCGGTTCGGTCGCGTCGTTCGCCTGGACCTTTCCGTCGGAGCTCATCTTGACCCACAAAAGGTCCAAATCTTCTGCTCAAGCAGGGGGAGGCCCCGATCAGGCCTCCCCGTCTTCCCGTTGTTTCCATTCGAACCGCTCTTTCAACTTATTGAAGGGGGAACCCCACTGGAGCAGCCCCTCCTTTTGCATCCGCCCGACCACAATCCCGGGGGCGATGCCGACCCGCTTGGCGAAGCGGACCACTTCATCCTCGGTTTTCAAAGCCCCGAGGTGCTTCCTTTCCGACGGCGGGATCAGAAAATCCGCCGCGAACCGGTTGGCGTTCGTCTCCCGGTCGTCATCCTCCTCACCATCATGGATAAAGACCTCTTTTTTCCCGTCTTTTAGGATATGCCCGGCTTCATGAAAAAACGAAAACCAGAACTGATCGTTGGTTTTGTATCGGAGGCTCAGTTGAATCATGGCCTTGTCCTTGGTCAACCACCGGGTGAGGCCGGAAACCGGGCACTTTTTCATTTCGGGAATCAGAACCACGGCCACACCGGCGGCCGCGCACCGCCCCACCATCTCGCTTTGGAACACCTCGGGCGAGGCAGCGGTCAGCGAACGGATCCGTTTCAAGGCATCGATGAACCGCGTCGGGTCAAACGGACCGGTAGCCAACTCGCGGGCTTGAACTTCACCTAACCGCAACCACGTGGCCACGGCTTCCGGAGCCGTTTCGAACTTCTTTGATCTCCGATAAGCCACTTGGGGGCTGAGCCAGTTTTCTTCCCATTGGTCCTTGCTCGCCATACCGAAAAATTCCAGGACATTCTTAAGAATAAGAGCTTTTTCCTTGATTTTGGGAATGACTCCCCGACGCATCAATTCCCTGTAAGGCATTTTTTCCAACCAGGCGACATCCTGCCGCAGCCGTTCTTCATCGGCAATTTTCGCCCGTTGCTCCCGAAATATTGCCTCCAGATTATTCCACAACCGCGCGGGTACGCCCGTGACCCTTTCCAGAAGGATGGCCGTATCATGGGTGATGGGCGCCTTCCCCTGAATGATTTCGTTGATGGTCTTGGGAGTCAAACCGGTCCGGGCCGCCAGATCCCGCTGAGTCATGCCCAAGGAGTCGATAGTCTCCTGGAGCGTTTCCCCCGGGGGAACGGCATAATCCGGTTCGAATGAATACCGCTTGGATGATGAACGGGCCATGGGTTATCCTTTTCCCGCCTTAATGCGTATCTAAAATTTTAACGATCAGAATTTTCGTTACCTGGGTCCAGTCCAGGCCGCCGCTCGTTTTTTGGGGCAGTGGGTCATAGCCCGGTCGGAATGCCAGTCGGTACGGATGCTCCAGGTCCACGGTCAGGAGGCCGGCCAAGTCTCCCGTCAGTTCATGGCACCGGGCCGGCGGCAGATGGGATATGTCGGCCAGCGTCTCCGCCGCCATCAGCTCCATCAATCGGCGTTTGAGCCTTACCGCTCTGGCCGGCCCCCAGGCTTTCACCATTTCCTTTTCATTGGAACAGCGTTTTTGCATCTTTTCGCTGGTGAAGCGGATTTCCACGACCACTCCTTAAAAAGAGTTTACCTGAAGCGTTAACGAAAAACAATGTCTATTAAACTTTACATGGTCTGAGCCAGACCGGCTGACTGGTCACCCTAGGAATGATACGTTTTTTCCAGTTTTGGTTCAACGGGTTCGCGGCGTGGTTCGCGCCAGGCGGCCCAGTCGGCGCTCGATTGGCGGGTCGGTTTTTTGCGATGAATTTCGTTACCCAGAAAGCTCCCCCTTGACAAGCGTTCATCGTTTGGCTATATTGCCAAATAAGAAAACCAACCGGGAGGCCGGACCATGGACCCGAAAACCAACGCCCAATACGAAGCCCGAGCCAGAGTCCTCAAGGCCATGGCCCACCCTACCCGGCTGTTCACTGGTCGATGAACTCAAAGGGGAGCGGTCCGTCCTGGAACTCACCCGGATGGTCGGCGCGGACGTGTCCACGGTTTCCAAACACCTGACGGTATTGAAAAATGTGGGGCTGGCGGCGGACGAAAAGCGCGGCCCTCAGGTGTTTTATTCGCTCAAGGCGCCTTGCGCGCTTCAGTTCTTCACCTGCGTGGAATCGGTGTTGGCCAGAGGGACTGGGCCGGCGCTGCCCATGGGCCTTCCGCCTGGTTAGGGCCGCCTCAAGTCCCTCTTCGACAATACGACGTTTAACGCGATCGATTTTCTTCAAGCTCACCGGCAACATGCCCGCGAGTTGCTCCGACGTCCGCTTTTTATCCTGGAATCAGCCATCGTCGCAACCCAACAATATCAAGGCGTTGAGTACCTCCTGGCCGCTATGCTTCCCGCGGATCGCCATCGGGTGGAGCATCTGACGTCCTCTTGGGTTAAAGTCACTCGGTATCGGATTTGCGGCATGCCCGTCCTCCCACCGAAGTGGAAGGAGCAAATTAAAATTTTAACGACATTTCAATTGTGACGTGTCCTTAGTACCGGCCCAGCGTCAATTCCGCCTGGCCCAATAGCTTGGATTCGCCACTCGAACCTTCGGCCTTGAACACCGCCAGAACCCTCACCTTGTACAGGTTGCCCTGTCCGCCCGAGCAGGGCGGCATGTACGCCCCCGCCTTGTCCCAACTGGGGTTGCAGTGGGCCTTGACCAGGAAAAACCCGGCCGGCAGGTCCAGAGTGTGGCCGGGAACGCTGGGCACGGTCACTTCAGCGGCGCCGGGTTTGATGGAATAGCCGATCTTGCCGTGGCAGCCGTTGTCCATGGGCATATACGTTTTATCGCTGAATTCCAGAATCAGGGCGTTGGCTTCGGCCGGAATGTTTTTGACCACAAGCTTGGGCGTGCCGCCTTTTCCGCCGAAACGGTTGCACTGCTGGCCGTCCGGAATTTTATCTCCGGTCCAAACCGTATCCGCGAACGACACTTGAAGCGCGGCCAGGTTGGCCACGGGCTTGAATTCTCCGGTGGATAGGCAGGCGGCCAGAAAAACCATGGCCGCCAACGTCATTCCCATCATAAGAATACGGCTCCGTTTCATCCACGTTCCCCTTTCATGAAAAAAGCACACCGTTTTAATCGGAAACGGGCCGGCCGGCCCGTTCCCCCCCTAACGAATCATCCAGAATCAAAGAATTATCTGGGGATGAGTTCCAGAATCCCGAGCCTGGTTCCCCAACGCATCCCCAGCCGGAAAGGTTCTATTTTTTAAGGGGCCGGTCGGACAGCAAATCCTTAAGCGCTTCCACCGCCAAATCCATCGACGACGACCAGCCGTGGGACGACAGCCCATCCTCCTCGAGCCAATCGATGGTGGCTTCCGGGTGCGGCCCCGAAACAAAGGCCTTGCCCTTCCCGTACCCGGCCAAAACGGCGGCCACGGACCCATCGCTGTATAGGGCCACGGTTTCCGCGGGCTCCGGACCCGGTTCCATCATGAATTTCGGGCCGCCCTGAT
>JAGVGV010000251.1 GCA_020056895.1 Deltaproteobacteria bacterium | reverse complement strand
GGGATGGGCCGGCGGCGTTCGGTTTCCCGGCCCAAAAGACGGGCCAGAAGGGGCCGCAAAAAAAGATCCCCGGTAATCAGGGCGCTCACGATATGGCCGGGCAGCCCCCACAGGCTTTGGTTGCCTTTCCGGGCCACGATCAAGGGCTTACCGGGGCTTACCGCCACGCCGTGGACCAGAATTTCCACGCCGGGAATGGATTCGAAGGCGTCAATGGTCAGGTCCCGCACTCCCACGCTGCTGCCGCCGGAAAGCACCACCACGTCGGCCTGGTCCAGGCCGGCCTGGATGTGGGTGAGAAGCGCCTCCCGGTCATCCCGGATCAGCCCCAGGCGGACGGCCCGGCCGCCGGCCGCTTCCACCAGGGCCGACAGGGTATAGGCGTTCACGTCCCGGACTCGGCCCGGGCCAGGGACCTGATCCACGGGCGCCACTTCATCGCCGGTGGAAAGGATGGCCGCCGCCGGCCGCCGGGTCACTCGGACCTGGGAATACCCCAGCGCGGCCAGGAGCCCCACGTCCTGGGGCCTCAGGCGCCGGCCCGCCGGCAGCATTTCCTGGCCCGGCCGAACGTCTTCGCCTCGGCGGACCACGTGATCGAAGGGCGCGGCCGGCCGGCAGAGTTCCACCAGGTGGTCGTCCACGCCCCGGGCGTATTCGAGCATCACCACCGCGTCCGCGCCTTTGGGCAGCATGCCGCCGGTCCAGATCCGGGCCGCCTGACCCGGGCCGACGACCAGATCGGGAACGGTTCCCATGGCCACTTCGCCCGCCACTTCGAACAAACCCGGCAGGCCTTCACTGGTTCCAAAGGTATCCCGAGCCCGAACCGCGTACCCGTCCATGGACGACCGGTCGAATTCGGGCACCATTTCCCGGGCTACCAGGGATTCGGCCAAGGTCCGGCCGCAAGCCTCGGCCAGCGGCGCGTCCTCGGCGTTCAAGGGATGGAATTCCTGAACCAGAGCCAAAACCTGGTCCACCGTTTTGACATGGAAAAATGATTTCATGATGCCGCGTGTACCACTCCGACGGGAAACCCCGGCCGATGGCCAGGGCGTACTAGTGTCAAGTCACGCACTAACTGCCGGAAACGGTTCCGCCGCGCTCAGCCGTGTAACCATTTTTTCCGTCACTTGAAGTATGACTTGTCACTAGGGGCTGTTTCCAAAAAGTCCTTTCGCCCAATCTTGGGTGTCGGCCTTGCTTTGAATTCCTCAAAATAGGTCAACTATTCCTCCGGATTCAAAGCCGCGGCCTCCTTGATCCTGGGCAAAATTCCGTATTTGGAAACAGCCCCTAAATCCGGAGGAATTATGTCATCAAAAGCATGTTTTGACAAGATGGAAGCACGGGCGGCGGACGGATTTCCCAAGCCCTGGGAACCAAGGCCGTTACTGGACCGGGCGGGCTTTGGGAGCGTGGTTTCGGTCTTGGTTCCGTCTGGTTGGCCGGAGGGGCTCTATGTCATGAAAAGCATATTTAACTATTTAAAATAATTAAGAAAACTCATTGACCGGGTTCCGGGCCGGGTATATAGTCCCCAGTGGATCAGAATGCACCAACCACCCCCTTTTTCCCGAAGGAGGCATTGTATGTTCAAGATGTTGCGCGTGTGCATGAAGAGTCTGAAGGCCGAATTCCAGGACATTCCGGCCCAGTACCTGGGCATGGGCGGCCGGGGATTGACATCGACCCTGGTGGCGGCGGAAGTGGACCCCACCTCGGCGGCTCTGGGGCCCATGAACAAGCTGGTGTTTTCCCCCGGCCTGTTGGCGGCCACCAACTGCGCCAATTCGGGGCGGATTTCGGTGGGGGCGAAAAGCCCGCTTACGGGCGGTATCAAGGAAGCCAATTCCGGCGGCCAGGCCGGGCAGTATTTGGGCCGCCTGGGGATCCAGGGCATCGTGATCGAAAACCAGGCCGCTCCGGGCAAGTTTTACAAGCTGGTGGTGGGGAAAGACAAGGCCGAGTTGGTGGAAGCCCCGGAACTCAAAGGCCTGGGGAACTACGACACGGTGGCCAAGCTGAAGGAAGCCCACGGTGACAAGGCGGCGTTCGTGAGCATCGGCCAGGCGGGCGAATGGAAACTTTCGGGCGCGTCCGTCGCGTTTACGGACATGGAAACCCGTCCCACCCGGCACGCCGGCCGGGGCGGTCTGGGGGCGGTGATGGGGTCCAAGGGCCTCAAAGCCATCGTCATTAACGCCGAAGGCGGGGAAACGGCGCCGCTGGCGGATGCCGAAGCCTTCAAATCGGCCGCCAAACGGTTCGCCAAGGCCCTGGCCGACCATCCGGTGACCAGCGGCGGCCTGCCGACCTACGGCACGGACATTCTGATCAACGTGATCAACGAAGCCGGGGCTCTGCCCACTCGGAATTTCAGCACCGGCCGGTTCGAGGGCGCGGAAAAGGTGGGCGGCGAAACCCTGAACGAGGTCACGGTCAAACGGGGTGGAAACCCCACCCACGGCTGCATGAGCGGCTGCGTGATCAAGTGCTCCGGGATTTTCCTTGGCCCCAGCGGGGAATACGTTTCCAAATGGCCGGAATATGAAACCGTTTGGGCCTGGGGCCCCAACTGCGGCATCGACGATCTGGACGCCATTGCCCGGATCGACCGGATGTGCGACGATTTCGGCGTGGACACTATTGAAACCGGCTGCGGCATGGCGGTGCTGATGGAAGGGGGCGTTCTTTCCTTCGGTGACGCACGCGGGGCGGAACGGCTGATGGCCGAAGTGGGCTCGGGCACGCCCATGGGCCGTCTGCTGGGCTCGGGCACGGGCGCTTGCGGCCGGGTGCTGGGCGTGGCCCGGGTGCCGGTGGTCAAGAACCAATCCCTGCCGGCGTACGATCCCC
>JAGVGV010000159.1 GCA_020056895.1 Deltaproteobacteria bacterium | reverse complement strand
TGGGTATTTCACCTTCCCCCCTATTTGGGGGGCGTTCCTTTCGGAAGTCCCCCGGGGAGGATGGACGCCCGCTCGGTTCGATCAGCCCAGGATGGCTTTCAGGTCGCCTTCCGGGGTGCCGATGGGCATGATGTTGAAGTTTTCCACCAGGAAGTTGAGGATGTTGGGGGTGACGAAGGCTGGCAGCGAGGGGCCCAGCCGGATGCTCTTGATGCCCAGGGACAATAAGGACAGCAGGATGGCGCAGGCCTTTTGTTCATACCACGAAAGGACCATGGAGAGCGGCAGGTCGTTCACGCCGCAGTTGAACGCGCCGGCCAGAGCCACGGCGATCTGGACGGCCGAATAGGCGTCGTTGCACTGGCCTACGTCCAAAAGCCTCGGGATGCCGCCGATGTCGCCCAGCTTTTGGTCGAAGAACCGGAACTTGCCGCAGGCCAGAGTCAGGACCACGGTGTCCTTGGGGGTTTTTTCCACGAATTCGGTGTAATAGTTCCGTCCCGGTTTGGCGCCGTCGCAGCCGGCCACCAGGAAGAAGTGGCGGATGGCCCCGGACTTGACCGCTTCGATCACCTTGTCCGCCACGCCCAGAACGGCGTTGCGGGCAAAGCCCACCAGCACGGACCCCTTGTCCTGATCCTCGGCGAAACCGGGCATGGCCAAAGCTTTTTCGATGACCGGGCCGAATTCGCCGTTTTTCACGTGGGCCACGCCCGGCCAGCCCACCAGGCCGGTGGTGAAAAGGTTGTCCTTGTACGAATCCTTCGGTTTCTGGATGCAGTTGGTGGTCATCAGAATGGCGCCCGGGAATTCGGCGAATTCCTTGGCCTGATTCTGCCAGGCGGTGCCGTAATGGCCGAAGAAGTGGGGGTATTTTTTCAGGCTGGGGTACCCGTGGGTCGGCAGCATTTCGCCGTGGGTATACACGTAAATGCCCTTGCCTTCGGTGGCTTTGAGCAGGTCATCCAGGTCTTTCAGATCGTGCCCGGAAACCAGAATGGCCTTGCCCGCCTTGGTCCCCAGGGGAACCGGCGTGGGCGCGGGGTGGCCGTACGAACCGGTATTGGCCGCGTCCAGAAGTTCCATGGCCCGGATGTTGACCTGGCCGCACTGCATCAAAAGGCTCACGTATTCGGGCACGGTCAGGTTGGGATTGAGCGTCGCGGCCAGGGCCTCCTGGATGAAGGCGAACACGGCCGGGTCCGACTGGCCCAAAATGGCGGCGTGGTCGGCGTACGCGGCCACGCCCTTGAGCCCATACACCAGCAGTTCACGAACCGAAAGAATGTCCGGGTCCAGCGAAGGATCGCTCTTGACCCCCACCGTTTCACCCTTAGCGGCCAGTTCGGCCGCGCCGCCCGAAGGCTGGAACGTGGCCGGCCCGTCGGAAAAGTCCGTATAGCCGCCGGCCTTGGCCACCCGGGCTTTCAGATCGTCCCGCAGCCGGGCCGCGGTTTGAATCAGGGAGACGAACCGGTCCGGATCGAAATTCACGTTGGTCAGCGTGGAAAAAACGGCCTCGGCCGTGAACAGGTTCACCTCAGCGTCGTCCACGCCCACTTTCCGGCCGGCCACCGCGACCTGGGAGAGCCCCTTGAGGGTGTAAATCAGAAGGTCCTGGAGCGCGGCCACGTCTTCCGTCTTGCCGCACACGCCGATCTTTACGCACCCTTCACCCTTCGCCGTTTGTTCACACTGAAAGCAAAACATGATACCGGTCCTCCTATGGGAGTATTGGGGATGCCTGGGGCCCCTGGGGCGGGGCCCCGCGGCTCTATGGCTCGTTGAAAAGGAGCCTACCGGATTCCCCGGGCGGAGGCCTTGACCTGGATCAAGGATCCGCTCCGGCATCCATTTTTTTGAAAAGGACCGGATAAATCCGTCTTTCCAGAGGTTCAATTCGGCCGGGGATTCCCTATAATATATCCTATTCCCAATTTTTTTGGAGCAGCCATCATGAGTCTCGCCGAAGCCATCGCCGCCATCCCCTGGTTCGTGGGCCTGACCCCCGATCAGATCCAAAGCCTGGCCCGCATTGCCGGGGAACAGAATTTCCGCCGGGACGAGATCATTTTTTCCGAAGGGGATGACAGCTCGGGCCTGTACGTGGTCCGAGACGGCCGGGTGAAAATCTTCAAGCTGTCGCCCGAAGGCAAGGAACAGATACTCCACGTGTTCGATTCCGGGGAAGTGTTCGGCGAAGTGGCCGTGTTTACCGGCCGGAAATTCCCCGCTTACGCCCAGGCCATGACGCCCACCACCACGCTCTTTTTCCCCCGGCCCATGCTGATCGACGTGATCCGGCGGAATCCCGAGGTGGGCCTGAGCATGCTGGCGGTCTTGTCCCTGAGGCTCCGGCGGTTCGCCAACCTCATCGAAGACCTTTCGTTGAAAGAGGTGCCCAGCCGGCTGGCGGCCTATCTCTTGTATCTCAGCTCGAAAAACCAGGGCGCTCTGGAATTCGATCTGGATATTACCAAAACCCAGTTGGCCAGTTTTTTAGGCACCATTCCCGAAACCCTTTCGCGCATTCTGGCCCGATTGGCCAAGGGGGAATTCATTGAAGTTTCAGGCCGCCGGGTGGTTCTAAAGGACATGGACGCCTTGAAGGACCTGGCCGAAGCTCAAATCCGCCTGGAATGACCGGACGGACAAGGGGCTTTTTTTCCGGCCCAGGCTCCAAGGCCTCATGGACAAAACCGGGCGATTGGGATATGGATTATTCCCAAGAACCCCTAAGGAGCCTACGGCTTTGGCGGAACGCGACAGCTCATTCCTTATCGTGGAACCGGACTCGAACCACCGCCGGACCATGGCCCTGTACTTGAGGGAGATGGGATTTTTGGATGTTCTTCAGGCCGAAAACGGGACCGACGCCTGGTACATGCTGAAGAACTACGACATCGACGCGGTGATTTCGGCCTGGACTCTGCCCGACATGAGCGGCCTGGTGCTTCTGCGGATCGTGCGGGCCGATTCGGCTTTGGCCGGCCGGCCCTTCGTGCTGGTGGGCGAAGGGTTGAACAAAAGCCAGGTGATCGAAGCCGGCGAAGCCGGTGTAAATGAAATACTGACCCGCCCCCTGGTCCGGGAACGGTTTTCGGGCAGAATCCGCATGCTGTTTGGGGTTCAGGAAGACCCCAAAGACAAGGAATTCCAGTCCGTATACAACCGGGGGATGGAATTCATGAAGCAGGCCCGGTTCGACGAGGCGCTCGATTCCTTCCGCCGCCTGTTGTCCATTTACGAAAGCGCCGAAGTTTATTACAACATGGGGTATATCCGGACCGCTCAAGGCCGGTACGAAGAAGCCCTGCTGGCTTTTCGCCGGGCCACTCAGATCAACCGGGCGTATGCCATGGCGTACCAGCGGATGGCGGAAATTTTCAGCAAACTGGGCCGGCGGGATGAAGCCCAGGAATGCCTGTCCCAGGCGGCTGAAATCTATCTTGAAAAACAGATGGACGACGAGGCCGAAGCCACTCTGCTGGAAGCCCTTTCGCTCAATCCCAACACCATCAACGTATATAACACCCTGGGTATTGTGTACCGGCGCAAGAAAAAATACCAGGAAGCCATCCGGTACTACCGCAAAGCCCTCCGGGTGACCCCCAAAGACGAAAACATCCACTTCAATCTGGCCCGGGTGTATCTGTCCGTGGACAATGCCCGCGAAGCCATGCGAAGCCTGAGGATGTCTCTGGATATCAATCCCCAATTCAAGGAAGCGGCCCGGTTGCTCACGGAACTGGAAACCAGGGCCGGCGGTCCGGTATCCAGCCATCTGGCCGAGGAGGATTGATCCCCTTTCGCTTTTTCTTCCCCTGAATACAAATGGGGGCGTCTGATTCCAGACCGCCCCCCGAACGATTTCAACTCCGTCGGCCTTGAGGCCAGGAATCCCAAATCCGCTACGCGGTCACCCGCTGGCGGATGACTTTTTTGTCCAGCTTGCCCACGGAGGTTTTGGGGATTTCCTTGACCACCAGAATCCGGTCCGGAATGGCGTATTTGCTGATGGTCCCATCCTCGATGAACCGGTTCAGGAAGGCTTTCACGTCCGCTTCCGGGAAGTCCACGCCGTCGCCCTGGGCGGGGACCACCATGGCCAGGGGACGTTCCCCCCACTTGTCATCCGGCACGCCCACCACGGCCACTTCGGCCACGGCCGGATGCTGGCTCATGAGGTCTTCCACCTGGAGCGACGAAACCCATTCGCCGCCGGTCTTGATGACGTCCTTGATCCGGTCGGTGATCCGAACGTACCCTTCGGGATCGATGGTCGCCACGTCGCCGGTATGAAGGTATCCGCCGGTCCAGAGTTC
>JAGVGV010000617.1 GCA_020056895.1 Deltaproteobacteria bacterium | reverse complement strand
GCGGGGTTGGGCGCCCGCTGGGTCCCATCGAAAGGTTTCCGATGAGTTCGAACTCTCTTTCTCCTTTCCCAGGCTTGGCCTGGCGCACTCAGCCGTCAGATCTCGGCTTGAGCGGAACGAATGCGATTTTATAGGAAATTCCAACAAATCCGAATCCCTTTCTTAAGAACGGACAGCTGACGGCCAATCGCTGACAGCCGGTGGGAAAAGCCAACTCTTTTCCAAATGGCTCATCTATTCCGGAAAGGCCACTCGAAACTGAAGCCGTACCACCGGTTGGACGCCTCCCAGGAAAGGGGCGGTTGTAAACGGTTCTGGGGCTTCATCCAGCGGCTTTGACCTGGAGATGAGCCCGCAAGAGGCTTCCGTCTCGTCACTCCGGCCCTAGCGCCCCGCTCATAAAGGGAGGAGAATCAATTCGCGTACAAAATACTTGCGTGCTAACAATTAGCGTGCTATGGTTACCTCATGAACGTCGAAGACTGCATCTTTTTCCAACTGGCCAAGGCCGGGCTGGCCGGCGCCCGGTACTGGAACGAACAGGTCGCCGCCCTGGGGCTCACCGCCTCCCAGGCCATGGTTCTCAATGCCCTCCGGGATGAGGACGGCGTTTCCGTCCACCGCCTGGGAGACAGGCTCCGAGTTACGGGCGCCACCATGACCGGTCTTTTGGACCGGCTGGAAGCCATGGACCTGATCCAGCGAAAGCCTCACCTCCAAGATCGCCGGGCCATCGAAATCTTTTTAACCCCCGCCGGCCGGGCGGCGTCCGAAGCCACTTCCGCCCTGGCCATAGCCGCCAACCGGACCTTTTTGGCGGATTATTCCTTGGAAGAACAGACCGCGCTCCGGGGGCTGCTGAAACGGCTGGCCCAAACGGAACATCAAACCGATGACCCTGGCGGAACTGGGCCGGGAGCCCGGAAAGGGGATTTATGATGGACGAATCGTTGGCCCAGGCCGTTCGCGACTTCGCGGGCCGAAGGGGAAGCCTGGTTGGATTCGCGCCCGTGGACCGGTTTGAAAACGCGCCCGAAGGTCACCACCCCGGTGATCTCTGCCGAAGGGCCGCCACCGTGATCGTGCTGGCCCGGCCTCTGCCCCGAGGCATGCTCTCGTCCCCCCGCTATCCCCTTTATGCCCTCCATCGGGCGTACCATAGCGTGTATCCCCGCTTGGACAACGAAGGGCTCGACCTGGCCCTGTTCCTCGAAACCGAAGCCGGCGTCCCGGCCGTGCCGGTCCCGTCCTACGCGCCCATGGTGTACCAGAGCATGGAACCTTGGGGGTTGTTGTCGCTCAAGCACGCGGCGGTTCGGGCCGGGTTTGGCGTATTCGGCCGGAATCAGATCGTTCATCATCCCCGGTACGGAAGCATGCTCCGGTTCGGAGCCGTGGTCACGGCCGCGCCGTTGCCCGGGGATCCGGTGATGGACCACGATCCCTGCCCGCCGGACTGTCGGGCCTGCCACCGGGCCTGCGCCGCCAAGGCGTGGGGGGAAGATGAGCGGTTCGACAAAACGGCCTGCATGCGTAAAACCATCAAGCACGCCATTTATCCCATGGCGTTGAAAGACGAAGCAGGCCTGAAGAACATCGAACGCGTGGTCAATACGGCCGGATACAACTATTGGCTGGACTGCGACCGGTGCCTGAAGGTCTGCCCCAATAACCGCTGGCCCCAGGATTCCTCAGGCGAAAACGCCGCCGATGCCCCGAACCGGTAAGAACGGGGAAGATCGTCATGGATGATCGGACCCTCGGGGCGCTCCGGCCAGGAGCCCCCCCGAGGGCATTCCTGACGGCCTAGCCGGCGGCTCGAAAGCCCTCCGCATGAATCCCTCCGCGTTCATCAAGGGTTTCCTGATTGACCTTACCCCTGGTCCCGGGCTATAGTCCGGTTCGGTGAATGGTGGTTCAGCGGCCGCCCCGCCATTTCCAACCCGGCCGGGGTTTCGTCCTCGCCCCCGTTATCCAAGATTTTTGACCGCCTCAAGGAGCCCTTATGACGCCGAGGGAAGATCGGGAACACCTCCGGATCGGCCTTATCAGCTATCGGAGCAACCCCCACTGCGGGGGCCAGGGGGTCTATCTGCGGAACCTCGCCCGGGCGCTCCGGGACCAGGGCCACCACGTGGAAGTCATTACCGGACCGCCGGAGGCGGAAATGGACGACGGCATCATCGTCCACCGTCTGCCCTGTCTGGACCTCTACAATCCCAAGGCCCTGTTCCGAGTACCGACGCTCCAGGAATTGTTGGACCCCATCAATCTGCTGGAATGGATCGGCGTATCCACCATGGGATTTCCCGAACCATTCACCTTCGGCCTTCGGGCTCGGCGGTATTTGAGGGATAAATACCACCGGTTCGACGTGATCCACGACAACCAGAGCCTTTCCTACGGGCTTCTGGCCATCCAGCGCTTCGTGCCCACCACGGCCACCATTCATCATCCCATCACCCAGGACCGGCGGATCGATCTCCGGAGCGTTTCATCGCCCTTTAAAAAGATCAAGCTGTCGCGGTGGTATTCCTTTTTGGGCATGCAAAAACAGGTGGCCCGCCGCCTTTCCCGTGTAATCACGGTCTCGAACAGCGCGGCTCAGGATATTCACCTGGATTTCGGCGTACCCCGGGACCGGTTCCGAGTGGCGCCCTTGGGCATCAGCACCGAAATTTTCCGGCCCATCCAGGGCATCGACCGTGAGGAGAACCGCCTGATTACCACCACCAGCGCCGATATTCCGCTCAAAGGTCTGGCCTACCTGCTCCACGCCATGGCGGCCTTGACCCACCGGCGGGACGTCCGGCTCACGGTCATCGGCCAGCCCAGGAAGGATGGTCCGGTGGAAAAGCTGGTCCGGGACCTGGACATCGGCCGCCGGGTGGATTTTACCGGCCGAGTGGACCAGCGGGAGTTCGTGGAACACTATGCGCGGTCCAGCATTGCCGTGGTGCCGTCCCTGTACGAAGGGTTCGGCCTGCCGGCGG
>JAGVGV010000538.1 GCA_020056895.1 Deltaproteobacteria bacterium | reverse complement strand
TGGTCCGTGGACCCGTCGTCCACCACGATGAGTTCGAAATCCAGGTAGGTTTGGGCCAGAACCGATCCGGCCGCCTGGATCACCCGGTCCGCCCGGTTGTACGTGGGAATGACGACCGATACCCGGGGGGCATCGCCCGCCCGGGAAAGGCCGCCGGCGGGGCCGGAACCGGTCGGAACCGCCGCCGGATTCATGATCCGGACAGGGACCAGACCAGGGCCGCCAGGCCGGCCAGGATGAAATTGCCGTCGATCAGGGCATCGAAAAACACCGATCCGATCACCGGTTCCCGGCGGAACAGAGCCAAATACAGCATGGCGTACCCGGCCGTGGCCAACAGACCCAGAGCCAGAGTGGAAAAAAGCCCCAGGGCCCAGCCCGCCGCCAGAAGCACCACCATCAACTGAGTCAATATTCCCAAGAGCTGCAAGGTTTTGTTTTCGCCGATCAAAATGGGAATCGTTTCCCGGCCCACGATCCGGTCCCCTTGGATTTCCAACACATCCCCCAGGGCGCTGCGGATGAACACCAAAAGAAAAATAAAAGCGCCCGCGCCCAGGGTGGCCCAGGAAATCCGTCCGCCCGGCGCCGCCGCCGGGATCAGGCCCAGGGTCAGCGCCCATCCGCCGGACAGGGACAGGGTTTTGGAACTGGGAATATCCTTCAACCGCCTCAAACGGGTGTATTTCTGGAAGGACCGGGGCGCCACGGGCACGGCGTACAACAACCCCAGGGTGCTCATGACGGCCAGCACCAGAAACACCCGGGCGCCCAGGACAAGGCTGAGGCCCAACGCCACGGCGGCGGAAAACAGACCGGACCCCAACAGGACCCGCCGGTGCCGTTCCACGAACAGGGCCCGGTCCGGATCGTTGAACTGGCTGGTTTCCTTGTCCAGAAACAGGTTCAAAAGATGCATGGCGTGAACGTAAAAGGCGGCCACGCCGAAATGAAGCCAGGAAGGTTCGATTCCCTGGAGCAGGGCCCCGGTCATACAGAGGACTCCGGCTCCGAAGGCGACGTACACGTTGCTTAACACCATGGCCCGGAGCACTCTTAAGGCCCAGGTCCGGAGGGAGACATCCCTTTTCCGGGCCAGCCGTTCCAAATGCCGCAAAACCCGCTTGATCATCCAGTTGGGGGTCGAAGCTCCGGCGGTGACGCCGATCACCCGGGCTCCGGCCAGCCAGGCGGGGTCCAGTTCGGCTTCGGTTTCAATGTGCACCGCCCGGATTCCGGCTTCGCGGGCCACGGCGGCCAGCCGTTTGGTGTTCCCGCTGTCGTGCCCGCCCACCACCACCATGGCGTCCACGTCCCTGGACAGCTCGCGAACGTCGTCCTGCCGGCGGCTGGTGGCCCCGCAGATGGTATCGAAGACCAGGGCTTCGGGCCATCGGGCCTGGACCGCCCGGGCCGTTTCGGCGAACCGGGCCTGATTCTGAGTGGTTTGAGCCACCAGGATCACCGGCCCCAGGTCGGGCAGACCGCCCACATCCTCCGGCCCGCCGATCACCTGGCCCCGGCCTTCGGCGTACCCCAAAAGGCCGATCACTTCGGGGTGGTCCCGGTTGCCCCAGATCAGCGTGGCATATCCCTGGCGGGCATGCTTGCGGATGATCATTTGCACCCGGATCACCCGGGGGCAAGTGGCGTCGATCACGTCCAGGCCCCGCTTTTTCAGGTCGGCTTTCACTTCCGGGGGCACGCCGTGAGCCCGGATGATGACCGTGCCGGAGGATACCCTTTCCAGATCGGCCGGTTCGCCGCTCAGGGCCTTCAAGCCTTTCTGGGCCAGGAGTTCCAGGGCCTGGGGGTTATGGATCAGGGGGCCGTATGAATAAATGGGGCCGGTGTTGTGGTGGACGGCGTCCAGGGCCTGTTCCATGGCCCGGCGGACGCCCATGCAGTACCCGCTGCTTTTGGCCAACCGGATTTTCATAGGGCCTTGCTCCGTTTGGCGGTCCCGGTGAATCGGGCGAAGCATGCCTCGCCCCTACGGAAGGTCCATTCATACAAGCATTTCATGGTTCCATGGCGCAAAGATCGCCCTCCAGCCCTACGGCGGCTGGGGCGCTTGAATCCGTTTGGTCCGCCTGCCCCATCGGGTCCTCTGGTTCCGGAAAACCTTCGCCAGTAAAACCGATCCGGGCCAGTGTTTCGAAATATTGTTCCAACCGGGCTTCCAGTTCGCCAAAGTCCTTGATCCGGTACACATCCCGGCGGAAGGTGGTGGCGCCGGGCAGCCCCCTGGAATACCACATCAAAACGGTCCTCAGGCGGAACACCGCGTGCTTGGAGCCTTCGCGGTCGGCCAGTAAACGGGCGTGCCTAAGGGCGGCGGCGAGGCGGTCATCGAGGCTTACCGGTTCGTACGGCCGACCGTCCAGAACCGCCAGGCCTTGGGAAAAAATCCAGGGATTGCCCATGGCCGCCCGGCCGATCATGACTCCGGCCACGCCGGTTTGAGCCATCTTTTGGGGAATGTCTTCGGGCCGGGTGATGTCGCCGTTGCCGATCACGGGTCCGGGAAAGGCTTCGACCAGCCTGGCCGCCTTGGTCCAGTCCGCCTGGCCGCCGAACATCTGAACGGCCCAGCGGGGGTGGAGCGTCACGGCATCCACGCCTTCGCCGGCCAGGATCGGGGCCAGGTCTAAAACATCGCCTTCACCAGGCCGCCAGCCTACCCTGGTTTTCACCGTGAGCGGGACCCGGCAGGCCTTGCGGAGAGCCTTAAGAATCCGGGTCAACAGTGGGAAATCCTTGAGCAAGGCCGCGCCCGCGCCCTGGCGGGCCACCTTTTTCACCGGGCAGCCCACGTTCAGGTCAATGATCTGGGCGCCCATATCCTGGACGATTTCCGCCGCCCGGGCCAGGTATTCGGGCACGGAACCAAACAGTTGGACGCAATAGGGTTGCTCCAGCGGGTGGGTATCCAATAGCTCCAGAGTGCGGCGGCCGCCTTCCATCAAGCCCCGGGCGCTGACCATTTCGGTCACGGTCAGGGCCGCGCCCTGCTCCTTGGCCAGGAGGCGGAACGGCAGGTCGGTGACTCCGGCCAGAGGCGCCAGGATCAAGGGGTTGGCCAAACGGATGGAACCGATATGAAAACCGGAGATGGACATCCCCGCTATCTTAGCCCCTTTACCCGGGGATTTCAACCAAGGTGGATTCCCGATCCGTTTCGGGGCCGGCTCAGCTTTACCCACAAATACCGGTGGCGGAAGAAGTATCATTTTTTCGTAGGGGCGGGGCATGCTCCGCCCCTACGGTCTCATTGCAAATCATGCATGCCCCGTGTGCCGCGGATTGGGGCGGAAAGGTGCAACCCTCAAGCTCATAATGACTAACAAATTTAAATCACGATGAAAAACGATTTATGGGTTAAAATAAGCCCATAGAATCCAGAGCTATACCCCCGACCCCAGGGGAGAAGAGCAAGAGAACTTGGCCCGGTATCGGTTCGGCCGTGGCCGGACGCCGGTTCAGCGCCTTTTAATTGGGTCAAGTTATTCTTTTCCCTCGCCCCCTTGGGGGAGAGGGCGGGGTGAGGGGGTATTTACGGGATGGGTTCTATCACCCGCCGCCGATCATCAAATAAAAAGAAATAACCTGGCCGGGTTCCAGGGCTTCATCCGGTAACAGCCGGGCGCCTTTGGACGACAGCGCCCATACCTGCCTGGCAAAGGCTTTTTCCCCCCAAAGCTGCTTCGGGGTTTGGCCGTGGAACCGGGTATGAATCGCGGCCAATAGATCGGCGAAGCGGGCCGGCTCATCCAGGATGAATTCGGCCCGCTCCACCTTCAGCCATTCGGCCAACAGGCCGTGAAAACGAACGGCGACGATCATGAATCAGCTGGGCGTCCCCGCCGTCAGCCCCAATTCCGCCAGCTTGGCCTGGGTGGGCAGGCCCGTGGCCGGATCCCAGCCTCGATACGCGTAGTACTCATCCAGCATCCGATCAAGGTCCGGAGTAATGCCGGCCGTGGCGCCTTCTTCCAAAGCCCGGGCGCAGATCGCCGGCAGCCGGTCCAGGCTTCGGTTCACGCCAAACTTGGCGCTAAGCATCCGCTTGAGCGTTACCGAACGGTCGCCCATGGCAAGAAGCTCCTCGGGCGTGACGGCCCAGCCGGTCAGAGCCCCCAGCATGGCCGCCACCCGCGTGGGTTCGAGCGGCGCGAATTTGCATAACGTCAGGGCGTCGAACAGGTCCTTGTAACTCTGATACTTGGCCGCCGGTTCCCCCTTGCCTTCCGAAACCAGCCGGTCCCCCGGGAGGATCATGTATTCGATCACCATGTTCCCCAGGTCGATGTTGTAATAATCCCCCTTCAGGTGGCAGGCGCCTCGGGGACCGGTGGCGTAGCTCAAGGCCTGGCCATGGAACGAACGAACATCGTGCATCGGGAATTCCAGGCCCTTCACCTGAGCCGCTTCTCCCTCATCCCGGCCCAGAGCCTTGGCCATGGCCAGCGTGCCCTGGGAAACCAGAACGCCAATGCCTTCCTGGTTCAGCACCAGGTCCAGGAGTTTCAATGCCGCGGGGCCGTTGCCCCAACCCAGGTCGAAGCCCACCTGATCCCGGGTCAGCCCCCCTTTTTCAAAAAGGTAAAAAGCATAGGCGATGGACACGCCGGCCGAAACGGTATCGACTCCGTGGACGTTGCACCGGTGGTTCGCTTCCACGATCAGGTCCAGATCGGTGTTGCCGACCAGGGGACCGAAGGCGGCCACGGTTTCGTATTCGGGGCCGTCCACCTTCAACCCCGGCTTGAATTCGTTTACTTCCCGGCCGCAGCCAATGGGACAGCCCCGACAAGCGTAATTGGTTATCCGGTACTTTTTACGGAAGGCCTGGCCGGTCAGGGCCTGAGCCGGAAACACGCTGCCGGTGAAATACCGGGCCGGAGTATCCGCCAGCACCATGCCCATATCCATGTACATGTTGGTGCCGTATTCCTTGAGCGCCAGGGAAACCAGATGGCCGCTGATCAGGCTTACGGCCTCCTTGGCCAGTTCGGCCACTCGGCCCGGATCGGCCGACGGCGGCCGTTTGCGTCCCGAAGCCGCCACCGCCTTGAGGTTTTTCGATCCCATCACCGCGCCCAGCCCGCACCGGCCGGCGGCCCGGCCCGCGTCGTTCATGATGCAGGCGTATTTGATGAGCTTTTCCCCGGCCGGTCCGATGGCCGCCACGGACGCTTCGGCGTCTCCGGTATCGGCTTTCAACGCATCCTGAACCGCGTAACTGTCCAGACCCCAAAAAGCCTGAGCGTCCCGGATTTCCGCCACGCCGTCCTTCAAATACAGGTACACGGGCCGGTCCGCCCGGCCGGTCACGATCAAACCATCCCAACCCGAACCCTTCAGCCGGAAAGGGAATACTCCGCCGCTGGTGGCTTCACCCCAGAAACCGGTCAAAGGCGAAACCGCTCCCACCGCGTACCGGCTCACCATGGGCAACGGCGACGCGGTGAAAGGCCCGGTGGCCATGACCAGGGGGTTGTCCGGTCCCAAGGGGTCCAGGCCCGGAGCCACCCGGTCGTTCACCAGGGCCGCGGCCATGGTGGCCCCGCCCACGAACTTGCGGCAAAAATCTTCGGTGAGCGGGAGGTCCCGGGTTTGGCGGCGGGTTAAATCCACTTCCAGAAAACGGCCGTGATATCCGAACATCGTCATCGTCCTCCCGGTTCCGGTTAAAAATCTATGTCCTGGCCGTCGTACGCCCGGCGCATGACCTTTTCGCATTGAGCCGCCGTGATCGGCCGGGGGCTAAGGAAACAACTGATGTCCCCATACGAGTATTCGATC
>JAGVGV010000469.1 GCA_020056895.1 Deltaproteobacteria bacterium | reverse complement strand
GGCGGCGCGGGCCGGTACGAGGCGGCGACCCGGGCTTTGGGCCGGGAACTGGCCGCCCGAGGTCTGGACGTGGTGTACGGCGGGACAAGAGTGGGCCTGATGGCCATATTGGCCGATTCGGCTCTGGAAGCCGGCGGCCGGGTGACCGGGGTGATCACGGACCTGCTCCAGGAAAAAGGCATTGGCCACCCCGGGCTGTCTGAGTTGATCGTGGTGGAAACCATGCACCAGCGCAAAGCCCGGATGATGGACCTGGCCGATGGGTTCATCGCTCTGCCGGGCGGACTGGGGACCTTGGAAGAGCTGTCCGAAGTTCTCACCTGGGCCCAACTGGGGTACCATGGCAAACCATCGGGCCTGTTGAACGTGAACCGGTACTACGACCCCTTGGCGGCCTTTCTCGACCACGCCGTGACCGAAGGTTTTATCAAGCCGTTTCACCGGGATATGATTATGATGGAAGAAAACCCGGCCGTTCTTTTGGACCGGTTCGAAGCCCACCGGCCCCAAATCGTGGACAAATGGACGGCCCGGCCGGCGTGACCGGCTTCAGACACGGGGGACGATCCGCGCGTGGTCCTTTGGCCGGCCGCCAGGCACGAACCGGCCAAAAAACCTTACTCCGCCGTCATCAACTCCTGTCCGGTCTCCTATTCCCGTCAAAACCCTTCGTCCGGCATGGCCGATAGTTCGTCGCCGGGGTTTCGGCAAACGGCCAGCCGGGCTCTTGTCAGCGGCAGAGTGGTATCGGCGTAGTACGCGGCCTGGATGACCTTGGCCTTCAGGAACGCGGTTTCGCTGGACCGGGCCGCTTGCCGGTCCGCCGCCGTCGCCAGGTCCAACAGCCGCCAGGTAACGGCGGTTTCGGCGAAGCAGAGCAGCATGGGATAGGTGACCGACGCCCACCGGACCGGGTCCTGGGCCATCAGATTGGCTAGGGACAGGGTGGTTTCCTTGAGCTCGGCCGAGGTCTGAGATAATAGCGCCGCCTGCCGGCCGATTCGGGGGTGGTCCTTGGCGCCGGCGCAAAACGCCTCCATTTCGCCCATGAACGCCTGGAAGGGCAAGCCGCCGTCCATCCGGACCTTCCGGCCCATCAGGTCCATGGACTGGATGCCGTTGGTCCCTTCGTACAGCGACAGGATTTTCGCGTCCCGCAAATACTGTTCCAACGGGTATTCCCGGGTAAACCCGTACCCGCCCAGGCATTGGATGGCGGTTTCGGCCACCCGGAAGCCCATGTCCGAACCGTACGCCTTGACGATGGGGGTGGCGAATTCCACCAGAGCCGAATACTTCTTCCGGTCCGCTTCCGCTTCCGATTCATGCGCCAGATCGTCCCACAGGGCGGCGGTATAGATCAGGGACCGGAGGCCATCCACCGTGGCTTTCATCCATAAAAGCATCCTGCGGACGTCCGGATGGTCGATGATCGGCACGAACCCCTTTTTCCGGCCGGCCACGTCCGTTCCCTGAACCCGGTTCCGGGAGTATTCCAAAGCGTTCAAGTACGCCGTGGAAGCAATGGCCAGCCCGCTGACGCCGGTGCTGATCCGGGCCGCGTTCATCATCTGGAACATGTGGGCCAGGCCCTGGTTTTCCCGGCCGCACAGCCAGCCGTGGCAATCGTCGTTGTCGCCGAAATTGAGGGCGGCGGTCGGCGAGGCATGAAGGCCCAGTTTTTTCTCCACGCCCGCCGTGGTCACATCGTTGAAAGCGCCGATGGAACCATCCGGATTCAATCGGAACTTGGGCACGATAAACAGGGAAATGCCTTTCACTCCTTCGGGCGCCCCCGGAATCCGGGCCAGAACCAGATGGATGATGTTTTCGGTCAGGTCGTGGTCGCCCCAGGAAATGAAGATTTTACCGCCCTTGATCTGGTAATGCCCGTTTTCGGGCCTGGCGGTGGTTCGGAGGGCGGCCAGGTTGGACCCGGCCTGGGGTTCGGTCAGGCACATGGTGCCGGCCCACCGGCCGCCATACATGTTCGGTACGTACCGTTCCTTCACGTCCTCGCCGGCGAAAGCCTCGATCAGGTGACCGGCTCCGTGGGTCAGGCTGGGGGCCATGTTGAAGGATTGGCAGGCGCCGTACATCAGATCGTTCACCACCACCCGGGCCAGGCGGGGAAAGCCCTGGCCGCCATACTCGGGGCTCCGGGACAATGCGGTCCAGCCGTTTTCCCCATACATCCCAAACGCCCGGCGGAATTCCGGCGGACAGGTCACCCGGCCGTTTTCGAACCGGACCCCCCACTTTTCGCCGATTTCCTGCAAGGGGCTCACCACCCCTCGGGCGAACTTGGCGGCTTCGCGGATGGTCATATCCAGGGTGTCTTCGTCCAGTTCGCGGTACCGTTCCAGGCGGCCGAGCCGTCCGTAGTCCAACTGATTTTTCAGGATGAAGAACAGATCGTCCTCGTTCACCTTGAAATGGGTCATATCGTTATTTCCCTTGCCAGACGGGTTTACGTTTTTCGGCGAAGGCTCGGGGGCCTTCTTTCAGGTCCTCGGAATCGCGCAGGGCCTGGAGCCCCGGGAGCACCAGATGGACGGCCTGGTCGAGCGGCAGATCGATGGCCCGCATGACCGCTTCTTTGCTGGCCCGAACGGCCAAGGGGGCGCATTCCAGAATCCGGCCGGCCCAGCTTAGGGCCGCTTCCATCACCCGGGCCGGTTCCACCACCTGGTTCACCAGCCCCAGCCGGGCCGCTTCCACGGCGGACAACCGGTCGCCGGTGAGCATCAGGCCCATGGCCAGATGGTATGGAAGTTGCCGCGGCAGCCGGTGAACGCCGCCCTGATTGGCGATCATCCCCACCCGGGGTTCCGGAAGGCCGAAAAATGCTTCGGTGGAAGCCACGATGATGTCCGAGGCCAAGGCGATTTCAAAGCCGCCCCCCAAGGCCAGGCCGTTGACCGCCGCGATGATCGGTTTCAGGCAGTCGAACCTTTTCGCCAGACCGCCGAACCCGCCCGGGATGGCGTCGAGCTGGGACCGGAGGGCCTGGGGACCGT
>JAGVGV010000261.1 GCA_020056895.1 Deltaproteobacteria bacterium | reverse complement strand
GGGCTCGCGTTGCTAATTTTCCATATCCTTTTCGGCGGGCGGCACCCTTATTCCGGCACGCCGTTACGTGCGGATATTGGTGAATCACTGGAAGCCAATATAAAAACCTTCCGGTATGCCTATGCCCGGGATGGCCGTCAACGGGGGCTGGCTGCGCCCTCCAGTTCAATCCCGGTTTCGCTTGCGCCTGATTCCATCCGGTTTATGTTAGAAAGGGCGTTTACTGAACAATATGCGTCCAAGAAAAGGCCCTCGGCCAGTGAATGGAGAACTGCTTTAGATGCCCTTCGCGGTAGCCTGAAACGTTGCCCCGTGACGGCCATGCATGTTTTTCCTAGTCAATTGGTCAGTTGCCCCTGGTGTTCCCTGGAGGCCCAAGGGGTAATTTATTTCATTTACACTTTGGCGACCTTTGTGGACCAGCCCTCGGGGTTCAACCTGGCCAAGTTTTGGGCGACAATCGAGGCGATCCAACCATCTCAACCAGTCGCGCCACCAAACATCAAGGCGATTTCCGTTGTTCCGGTTCCCCTTCCCCCTGATTTTGAGAACAAAGGATTAATCATCTTTCTACGCATCATTTCGGTTCTCATGGCTATTGGGCTTTTTGCCATTATTCCCCGGGCCTGGTGGCTTATTGGGTTTGGAGCATTAATTTCTTGGAGTATGGCTGAAAACATAGGGGAAAATAAGCGAAATAAAGAACGTTCTAAGAGGCATGAAGCATTAAAACGTGCTGAGACAGAATTCCAAGTAATCGAGCGGCGTGTTCAGAAAGAATCCAGCCCGGATGGATTCAACGCCAAACTGAATGACCTTACCCGGCTTCGCGATGAACACCAAGGGCTTAAGGGGATTGAAAATCAAGAAATAAACAAATTGGAAAAAACCGCCGTGGCACGGCAAAAACAAAAATTCTTAGAGCGCTTTTTTATTGATAGCGCAAATATCCCTGGCATCGGTCCGGCCAGGAAAGCAAGTTTGCGTTCTTTCGGCATTGAAACCGCCGCCGATGTGGAAGTGGATAAGGTGATGGGGGTGTACGGATTCGGCCAGGTTCTGACCCAAGCTGTTATCGATTGGAAAAAATCTTGCGAGAGCCGATTCGTTTTCGACCCACGTAACGCCGTATCGGAAAACGACAAAAACCAGGTTCACGCCCAAATCGAGATGCGCCGACGCACCATCGAAGCGGCACTGGTACATTGCGCCGGGGAGCTTCATCAGCTTCAACGGGACCAATCCCGAAAAATTAGCGAATTGACGCCATTATGGAACATCGCCGCGACGAAAGTTGCGCAGGCACAGGCCGATTTGGAGGTATTTAAAGGATAGCTCCGCCGAACCTTAATATGCTCAGCAAGGTAACCGGGCTCTCCGCTCCCACAATCCTCCCAAAAGATATCAGCGCTCCGTTGAATCTCATTTTTCCTCCTGGAAGGGAGAAATCCGGGGCTTCCGTTTGCGTCCATCTCTTGCACGGAGAAAGGCTTTCCGCTATGGTGGCCAGAGATCCGCCCCTTTCGAGGGCATGAATGTGGAGCCTTCCATGCACAAGGAAAACCTGGACAAAGCGTACCTTGCCCCGGATGTCGAGGCGCGGTGGTACCCCTACTGGGAAGAACAAGGACTTTTTAAGGCCGACCCCAACCGGAACGGCCCGGCCTATACCATCGTCATTCCGCCGCCCAACGTAACCGGCAACCTGCATATGGGCCACGCCCTGAACAACACCCTCCAGGACATTCTGGTCCGCCATCACCGCATGCGCGGCTTCAATACCCTCTGGCTGCCCGGCATGGACCACGCCGGCATCGCCACCCAGAACGTGGTGGAACGGGAACTCGCCAAGGACGGCTTGCGTAAGGAAGACCTGGGCCGCGAGGATTTCGTTAAGCGGGTGTGGGTCTGGAAGGAACAGTACGGCGGAGCGATCATCAATCAGCTTAAACGATTGGGCGCGAGCTGCGACTGGAGCCGCGAGCGGTTCACCATGGACGAGGGCCTGTCCAAGGCCGTGCAGGAAGTGTTCGTCCGGCTGTACGAAGAAGGCCTGATTTATCGGGACGACTACATCATCAACTGGTGTCCCCGGTGCCAGACCGCCCTGGCCGACCTCGAGGTGGAGCACGAAGAAAAGGACCACCACCTCTATTATATCCGGTACCGGCTGGAAAACGGCGGCGGCCATCTGACCGTGGCCACCACCCGGCCCGAAACCCTGTTGGGCGATACCGCCGTGGCGGTGAATCCCGAAGACAAGCGGTTCCAGGCCTATATCGGCCAACATGTGCTTCTGCCCGTGTTGGGCCGCCGGATTCCGGTCATCGCCGATTCGTACGTGGATATGGCGTTCGGCACCGGCACGCTCAAGATCACCCCGGCTCACGACCCCAACGACTACGAAATCGGCCTCCGGCACAAGCTCCCGGCCATCAAGTGCATCAACGACGACGGCCGGATGAACGCCGCCGCCGGTCCCTATATCGGGCAGGACCGCCTGGAATGCCGGAAAAACATTCTGGCCGAACTGGAAAAAATCGGGCTGCTCGAAAAAGTCGAGCCGTACCGCCACGCCGTGGGCCACTGCTACCGCTGCAAAACGATCATCGAACCCAATCTGTCCAAGCAGTGGTTCATCCGCATCAAGCCGCTGGCCGAAAAAGCCATCGCGGCGGTGGAAGACGGCCGCACCCGCATTGTCCCCGCCACCTGGGAACGGACCTACTACGATTGGATGTACAACAT
>JAGVGV010000712.1 GCA_020056895.1 Deltaproteobacteria bacterium | reverse complement strand
TTCGGCGTCGGCTTCGGCCGAATAATTGAATTCGTCGCCCGAAAGGTTTTCAACGCGGCGGGTGAGCAGCACCACGGGCCGGATGGTCCGGCTGATTAGAACGTATAGGAGCATGAACCCCAGCAGAAAAATAGAAAGAACCACCAGAAGCTGCCGGGCGGCCAGTTCCCGGGCCGGGGCTTCCAGTTCCTCGCGGGATAGGGAATACGCCACGTACCAATCCAGCGCCTTGAACCGATCCACGAAGGCCACCCATTCATCCGGGTTTTTGCCCTCCGATATTTCGGACCAAGTGAATTCTTTGGGCGCGGATGAATCCCGGGCCGTGGCCGACAGTTCGGCCAGGAGCCTCCGTCCGGTAAGCCGGCGAAGCGGCCAATCCGCCTCGGAATCGGAACGGGCGGGATAGGCGAGCAGTTCCTCCTGGCCGTTGAAAAGGAACAGGCTGCCCCGCCGGGTCAGGATGATATCGGTGAACGTCCGGCCCAGCCGGCCGATGATTTCCCTTTGTTTCCGGCCCGCTTCCATTTCAAGATCATCGATGGGCACCGAAGCGGCCACAACCCAATCCCACGGAACGAACCGGCGGAAATAGGCCAGATGGCGGCGGCGGTACCCGCTGGCCGGGTCCGGCCAACTCATGACGGAAAAGAAATCCCTTCGTTCCTTTACCGCCGAAAGGGCCTCGGTCAAGGCATTGTTGCCTTTGATGTCTACGAAATCATCCCACTGACGGCCGATGAACCGGGCGTCCGGGTGGACCAGGCCCTGCCGGTCCCGGTCAAAAGCCAAGCACCGCGCCTCCCCCCCGAAACGAAACTCCATCAGCCATTCCCTGGCCCGAGCCTGATCCTCGGCCGGTGTCAGGAGGCCGCGGGCCTGGTCCCGATAGTGCCCTTCCAAAACCAGCATGGCCGAAGTAACGGCGTCCTGGAGATGCCTTCGGCGCCAGGCCACGGCATCGATCTTGAACCGGACCAGGCTGTCGTACTGATGCTCGACATCCAGCATCACCAGCCTGAGGATGTTCCGGGCTTCGTTCCGGCGCTGTTCGTACAGAGTCCGTTCCGCGCTGAGGCTGGTGACCGTGATCACTCCGGTGGCGGTCAGGGTCATGATCCCCAGGACAATGATGACCATTTTGGCCGTAGTGGATGAAAACATGGCGCTCCCCAGGGCGTCCGGACAAAAAGTTCAAGGTAAACAGGAATGGGCGATCCATCGAATCCGTGTGAGGCATGCCTCGCCCCCTCGCCCCTACAACCATTATCAGCTCAATAATGCTGGTAAAGCACCACCACGGCGCCGAATTACGGTCCGGGTGAGCCGGTAACTATTCCGACTGAATGGCGTCCACGATTTCGTCGGCGCCGCCCAGGATATCCATGGGAAAATCGAAACCGATGCGCTTGGCCGCTTCGATATTGACGATAATCCGGTGGGGGTCCTCCAACGTCTGGCTGATTTTTCGGGGCGAGGCGCCGTTGAATATCTGGGCCGCGACCCGGGCGTAAAAAGCTCCGGCGTGATCGAAATCCGGCTGAGCCATGCTCATCATGGCTCCGTATCGCACTTCATACAACGTACCCATGGCGAAATTGGGCACCCGGTGCCGGAACAGGGGCGATAGGATCCGCTTCATGTTCCGTTCGTTCACTCCGCGATGGATGGTGATGTACATGGCGTCCACCTGGGGCGCCAGCCGTTCGTAGCAATCCACTACCAACCGCTCCGCCTCTTCGAGGGGTACTCCGGCGAAGGGCGCCTGGCAGGACACGATCTGGAACCCCATCTTCAAGGTCAGCGGCTCGATCTGTTCCAGCCCGGCGTACGTTCGGCCTTCCACGGTGTCTTCATACACCAGCCCCAGGCGCTTGAACTGGACCACATCGTGAAACAAGTGGACCTGGCGGGCGTATCGCTGAGGGTCAATGCGGGCATGGACATGATCGAAACCGGAATCCTCGACGCTGCGGATGATCCCGGCGGCCACGGGATTGCTGGTGGAACAGACCAGGGTGGGCACATGGTGGCGGTTGTTGGCCAGATCCTGGCCGGCCCAAGTGCCCATGGCGATCATGAGGTCCAAATCCCGGCGCTGGTTCACCCGGGACAGGAACGCTTCGCGATTGGCCTCCCGCCGGCCGGGCTCCCAATCCGCGGACCAGAACGCATCCGGCTCAAACCGTAGATACGGCCCCTTGGCTTCCCGAGCCAACACCTCCCATATTTCCCGGTTGGTGCCCGTATCGGCCAACAGACCGGGGATATACGCGGGAACCCAGCCCAGATCCGACAGATGCTGGATAATGGATTTGAGTATGGGCGGATAATCGTTGTAATGGCCGCCCTCGATGTACCCCATCCGCCAGGGTTCCCCATTCCGGGTTACCGGAGCAATGGCAATGGCTTCCTGAGCCCAAGCTTCGGCGGCGCCCAAGGAAAAAACCAAAACCGCCAACATCAGGCCCAGCCCACGTCCGGGGCGCGTGGTTCCCATGGTTCCTCCCGCCGGATTAAGATGGGGCGCCCCGCTATGAAGCCGCCCGCCTCGAATGGATTCGCGTTAGTGTGCCACAATCCATTTCCGGAGGAAAGGGACGGTTGAATCTCATTGATGCCCGGCCTCGGAAAACCCGCTCCCGATCCATGTTCGAACCGCCCCGCCGCCGCTTGG
>JAGVGV010000036.1 GCA_020056895.1 Deltaproteobacteria bacterium | reverse complement strand
GGCTTTAAGCTGCTGCCTTAGGAAGTATTCGCGCTGGGCTTTGTCCATCTCTTCCTTGGCTTCGGATTTGATCTTCTGGCCCAGCTTCAGGATTTCCTTCTGGCGGGCCAGAAAGGCGATCAGCATTCTGAGTTTGCCTCGGAGCCCGTCGGCGGCCAGGATTTCCTGGCCTTCCTCGGTGGACAACCCGGCGTTGGCCGCCACCAGATAAGTCAGGTACCGGGGTTCCTTCACCTGTTCCAGAAATCCGGTCACTTCATCGGGCAATTGGGGGGAAAGGGAGACCACTTCCTTGGCCAGTTCCCTCAGCCCAATGGTCAGGGCATCCACTTCCACCCCGGGTTCCAGAGCATCGGGGGCCAGTTCGCACCAAGCCCTTAGGTAAGGTTCCTGAGTGGTGAAATGGGTAACGCGGAATCGTTCCAGACCCTGGACCACGATGTTGTACCCCTGCTCCGAGCCTTGCGTCATCCGGCTGATCCGGGCCAAAGTGCCGATTTCATGAATCTGGCCCGGCCGGGGGTCTTCGATGGACCCATCCTTGGAAGCCACCAGACCCACCAGCCGGTCGCCGGCCACGGTTTCTTCAATCAGCCGGATCGACCGGGGCAGCCCGATCACCAGCGGCAGGATGGAAAAAGGGAAAGCCACCGTGTTCCTGAGCGGCAAAATGGGAAGCTCCCGGGGGAACTGGCCGAAAATGGCCTGTTGGTCCGAGGGCTTTAGAAAATCGGTCATGATCGTTCATCCTTTCCTGGCCGAACCGGGCGGGACGCTGGGCCACGCGGCCCGGACGCCATCAAATGTTGAGTAAGCATCGCCCGGGGGCCTGTCAAGGCGTGGAAAGGGCGATGATTTTGCCCGGAAGGAACCGGATCGGTCCATCCGGCGGTCGTTTTTGGATGAAAACCGCCGTTGGCTTTCCCGATTCTTTTTCCCAATAATTCGGCGCACCCCTTGCCGGAACCGGGGGCATTGGGTATTTTAAATGCATCATCATCAGTTGCGCTAATGATCCGATTCAATGAACGGGGAGACCCGGCGGACCCATAGCCCGGTTCGCGATGGTTCGATCATCGGTCGTGGGGGGCGGATGGGGGGTTAGGAAGGAATCCGTTCTTTTTTTGGTTCGCGAAGATCACCCCTAGACTCGGGAATGGGGGCGTTCCCGGGCCGGGTGAACGGGATTGAGGCCGCGCCTAGCGTTCTATATTTGATTGAGGGACCAGGGAACCCGGTCCATGGCCTGAAGTTCCCATTGATTATTTTCGGATTAAGAGGCCCAAAAAAAACGTGGTGAAGGCGGAACAAAGGACGTCCAACCCGAGTGCGCCGGACACGGAAGCCGCCGTGGACGATCTGTTGCGGCGGGGTTTGGAACAATCTCCGGAAGGGACCGCTCTGTTGGACCCCGAAGGCAGGATTTTGTTCGCCAACGCCGCCTTTCAAACTCTGGCGCCGGTCGCGGCCGCAGACCGAGGTCCGGGGGCCGCGAGTCTTGCCCGTGTTCCCTGGTTCCATCACCCTTGGAACGAGGCCCGGAACCAGGGCTTTTTCGATGCTCCAGTCCGTCCGTCCGGCCCGGATTCGGGCTCGGAGCCGTTCCACCTGACTCTGTCGATCATCCACAACGATGAAAACCAACCCGCCGGCTGGCTGGTTCGGACTCGCCGCCCGGCCCGCCAGCCTTCCGCTCCGGATTGCGTTTCGACCCAAAATCAGTACCAATTGTTGTTCGATCAGAATATGGCCGGGGTGTACCGATCCACTCTGGGCGGCCGGTTGATCGAATGCAACCAGACCCTGGTCCAGATTTTAGGGTACGAGTCCCGCCAGGAGATCATGAGCCGTCCGGTAACGGAATTTTACGACCGGCCCGGCGACCGGACCCGCCTTCTGGATCAGATCCATCAAGCCCAACAGGTGACCGGGTGGGAAATCCGGATGAAGCGGAAGGACGTCCGGGTGATCCACGTGGCCCTCAACATGCGGCTGGTGGACGATCCCTTCCTGGGCGAGCCCGTCATTCAAGGGACGCTGATGGATATTTCGGCCCGAGTTCAGGCCGAAGAAACCCTTAGGCGGAGCGAAGAACGGTACCGGCTGCTGGCGGATAACATCAGCGATACCATCTGGACTCTGGACCCGGCCACCCTGGCCTTCACCTACTGCAGCCCTTATGCGGAACAAATGGTGGGGTTCACTCCCGAGGAGGTCATGAGCCTTCCCTTCGACCAGGTGATGACGCCGGCTTCGGTCGAACGAGCCGCCCTGATGCTGGCCGAAGAAATCCCCCGGTTCGAACGGGGCGATGTGGACCCCAGCCACGCGGTCACCGTGGAGTTGGAACTGTATCGAAAAGATGGTTCAACCGTCTGGGCCGAAGTCAAAACCCGGCCGATACTGGATGAAATGGGCCGGGTACGGGAAATACTGGGTGTCAGCCGGGATATCACCGCCCGCCGCAAGGCCGAGGAAACGCTTCGATTGGAACGGGAACGGTTCCGCGTGCTCGTCGAGGAATCCCCATTGGGCGTGGCTCTTATCGGCCCGGATGGTGGCCGGTACGAATACGTCAACCCCCGCTTCACCCAGATTTTCGGGTACCGTTTCAGTGAAATCCCCAATGGCAGGGAATGGTTCCGCCGGGCGTTCCCCGATCCCGAGATCCGCCGCCGGTTGATCGCCACATGGAAAAAAGACCTTGAAGATGCGCCCCGAGGGCAGTCCCGGCCGAGAACGCTCGAAGTCGCCTGCCGCGATGGAACTTTTAAAGCCATTCATTTTCGGCCGGTCGCCTTGGAGGATGGCCGCCAATTGGTAACGTACGAAGACGTTACCGAACGAACCCGCATGGAACAGGCTCTGGTCCAGACCGAAAAATTGGCCACCATCGGACGGTTGGCCGCCGGAGTGGCTCACGAAATCAACAACCCGCTGGCCGGCATTCTCCAGGGAACCCAGATGTTGACCCGCCGGCTGAACCCGGCCGATCCCAAAACCAAGGCGCTGGCCAGAGCTCGGGGCCTGGACGACGACATCATGGAACGCTGGAACCAGTACCTGGCCGAGGCCAAGGTGCCGGAATTCCTCCAGGGGATCGTGGACGCCGGCCGCCGGGCCGCCAGGATCGTTTCCAATCTGATGGATTTTACCGGTCAGGCCAGCATTCTGATTACACCCCATGACCTGAACGAAGTCGTTCATCGGGCGTTGGCCCTGGCCCTTACCCCCACCGGCCCCTCCCAATCTCGTCCCGGAGTGGAACTGCTTGTGGAAAAATACTTCGATCCCGATCTGGGCGAAGTCCCGTGCGACGGCGCTCTGATCCAGCAGGTGGTGCTCAGCCTGGTCCGGAATTCCATTCAGGCCTGCGCGGAAGGGACTCGGCCGCCGGGGGCCCGGCCGGTGATCCGGGTGCGTACTCTGCGGCTGGATACTCAGGCCGAAGTGAGCGTCAGCGATAACGGCCCGGGCGTCCCCCTGGAAATCCGGTCCCGGCTGTTCGATCCCTTCTTCACCACCCGTTCGGCCGAACACGCCCCCGGACTGGGCCTGTATACGTCCTTTGGGATTATCCGGCGACACGACGGCGCCCTGGAACACCGCGCCGAGGAGGACGGCCGCACTTGCTTCGTTTTCCACCTGCCCCTGAAAACGGACCCCAGCCTTTCCTGACCGTAACCCGCTCGTAGGCCGACCCATACCGGAGAAAGCCTCGGGTCATTGTAGATAAACTTCGTGCTCCCGGGCCAGCGTGGTCAGTTCGTTCCGAAAAACATGCGTTTTGTTGAACCCTTGCACCCTGAGTTGCTGGCCTTCGGCCGACCGGGCGGCGTTCCCGCTTTTCGCGGCGTCGAGCCACAACCTCAGCCCTTCCACCTGCAGGTCCACGGCTTGAACGTATATTTCATGCACTTTTTGAACATCGGGGGTTATGGGCCGGATCTCGTCCAGGGTCCGGCGAAGCTGTTCATAGGCCGGGATCACTTCGGTTTCCAGCCCTTCGGCCACGGCCCCGGGCTCCCGGACGGACCGGACCAGCGTGGTCAGGCGGCGGTCGGCCTCCTGGTCCAGAACCCGGATCCGGGACAGGCCCTCATTGACGTAGTTCAGTAGGTCGGTCCGGACGGGATCGGAAAAATAGGTGGTCAGGCCGTAAATGATGAGGATCAACCCCGCCGCCAACACCCCAAACGCCGCCTTGTACGCCGGTTTCATGGTCTTCCCCCCGGATCGTTCGTTCGCGCCGGAAACCGCCTGCTTTTTTCGTGGCTTCCATCCCAAGCCTATCCTCCCGGCCCGATGAAAGGCAAGAGCCCCGCCGGTCCTGGTTCCCAACATTCTTCCCCGGCCGTTTTCCGCCCGCCAACCTTGATGGGGTTTGGCATGGCCCCCGGTTTTGAGATAAAAAGGATGGCATGGACGCCGGATCGGGCCGGGCCGGTCGGACCCGACGCCGGCATCGCCAAAGAACGGGGAGTAAACCATGACCACCGTCCTGATCGTATATCATTCTCAAGGGGGGAACACCCGCCGCATGGCCGAAGCCGTGGCCGAAGGCGTCCGGGCTCAAGAAGGAGTCGACGTCCGGCTGCTCCGGGCCGAAGACGCCGGCCTGGACGATCTATCGGCCGCCAGCGGTCTGATTATCGGTTCGCCCGAATATTTCGGATACATGGCCGGCCGGGTAAAGGATTTTTTCGACCGCACGTACGAAGCGGCCCGGGGCCGGAAGGACGTGTTCCGCAAGCCGTACGCCCTGTTCGTGAGCGCCGGCAACGATGGATCGGGGGCGGTCCGGGCCGTCGAGCGGATCGCTCTGGGGTATCCGCTGAAAAAGGTATACGAACCCGTGGTGGCCAAAGGGGAGATTACGCCGGACATTTTGGAAAAATGCCGCGAACTCGGACAAACCTTGGCCGCCGGCTGCGATCTGAACATCTATTGACCTTCGGGCCGCCGGGCCGTTCGCGAGCATCCCGGATCGGAACATCGTAAGGAGGCAGGCATGAAAAAAGCGTTGATGGGGCTGCTGGCCCTGGCGGTTCTGGCCCCGTCCCTGGCTTGGTCCACCGGCCAGATCGGCGAAATTCTCCTTTACAAGGGCGAAAAAATGGTGATTTTCAGCGAACCGTTGGAATACTATTTTTCCCAAAAGAATCCAAGGCCGGAATTCATTCCCGGCGGCCAGTATTGCACGGCCAGTTGGCGGGGATACCAGGGCACGTGGAAGATCGAAAACGGCTCTTTGTACCTGGTGTCGATAAACGTGAGTCCTTGCGGATCGGAAAAGAAGGATTTTCCCCTTTCCAAAATTTTCACGAACAAAAAGTCCCCCATCCTGGCGGACTGGTTCACCG
>JAGVGV010000039.1 GCA_020056895.1 Deltaproteobacteria bacterium | reverse complement strand
TGCGGCGGCAATACCAAGGGGCCCTGTTTCGGACCGCCGCCAGTCTGGGGCTTTGGTTTTTTGCCTTGCTGGCGTATTTGGTGAGCGGGTTCGGTCCTCGGCCTTTTGTCGGCATTTCCCTGGTGGTCGTGTTGGTACAATTGTTCAATGGAACCTTTTTGACTCTGTTGACCAAGAGCCGATCACCTCGCTTCTTCGACCTGGCCGGTCTTTGTTCCAATCTCGCGGAAACCATCCTGTACACCGCCATTATTCACTTTACGGGTGGAGTGGAGGCCGGCTTTCTGGCCCCCATTTACTGCGTATTGGTGGCGTATTTGGGCATGGTGGCGCCTTGGCGATATCCGGTGATCATGGTTCTTTGGAGCATGGTCTGCTTTGACAGCCTGGTGTTTTTGGAATACCTGGATGTCCTGCCTCACCAGTCGCCTCTGTTAGGGGCTCCGCCTGGGTACACCTATCCCGCGATCAATCAATTGATGACGGTGTTGACCGTCGACGCCATATTGGGGCTGATGGCTTTCGTTTCCATCAACATCGCCGGCCGGCTCCGGTCCGCCCGCGCCCGGTTGCGCAAACAGAACATGGAGTTGGAAGCCCGGGTGGCCGGCCGCACGGTGGAACTGACCGCGGTCAACCATAGCCTGAGGACCAGCCTGGAAGAACAACGGCGGGCCGAAGCCGCGCTTCGGGAAAGCGAAGAAAAATACCGGGGAATTCTGGAAAATCTGGAAGATGGGTATTGGGAGGCGGACACCGGCGGCCGGCTGACCCTGGTCAACGACGCCATGGCCCGATTGTTGGGCTCCGATCCGGCGGCTCCGTTGGGCCAAAGGCTCAAGGATTGGCTGGACGCCGACACCGCCGCGGGGGTGGATGCCACCTTGGATCAGATCCGGCGGACCAGGGAACCGGCCCGGTCCCTGGAATGGACGCTGATCCCCAAGGATAGCCGGCGGCGGCAGGTGGAAACTTCGGCCGGCCCCATTCTGGGTCCTTTTGGCCAAGTGGCGGGGTTTCGCGGCATTGCCCGGGATGTCACTTTCCGGAACCAGACCCAGATGGAACTGAGGCAGACCCGCGATTTCCTCCAAAGCATCGTGCACAGCAGCACCGATGCCATCGCCACCGTCGATCTGGACGGCCTGGTCGTGTATGCGTCGCCCAAATGCGCCGAACTGACGGGGTACCCACCCGAAGAATTTCTGGGCCGCCGAGTGATGGATTTTTATGGCCGGGGTAAGGAAGACGCCATTGGGCTTCGGGATGCACTGGCCCAGACCGGTGAAATCCGGGACTACGAACTTCAACTCCGGTGTAAAAACGGACAGTTGCTCGATATCAGCATGTCGGCTTCGTATTTGAGAAGCGGCAACGGCCGGATCGAGGGATTCCTGGGCATGTACCGGGATATCACGCAATCGAAAAAATTGGAGGCCCAGCTTCAATTCGCCCAGAAAATCGAGGCCCTGGGAACTTTGGCCGGCGGTTTGGCCCACGATTTCAACAACCTGCTCATGGCCATCCAGGGACAGGTTTCCCTATTGCTGCTCCGGTCCGATCCCGGCCAACCCGAATACCCCCTCTTGAAAAGCATTGAAAATCAGGTTCAAAGCGGCGCCCGGTTAACGGCCCAACTGTTGGGATACGCCCGCAAGGGGCAGTACGAAGTCCACCCCCACGACCTCGGCCGCCTGATCCGCCGGACCGCCGAAACCTTTGGCCGTGCCAGGAAGGATATTACTCTGGAAATGAACTTCGCGGCCGTTTCCACGGTGGTGGAAGGGGACGAAGGCCAGTTGGAACAGGTGCTGTTGAACTTGTTCGTAAACGCCGGCGATGCCATGCCCGGCGGCGGACGGCTGACCATCCGAACCACCCTGGTCCAGCACGAAGCCATCCAAAGCCCCTTGTTTCAACCGGACCCCGGCCCCTACGTTCAGGTGGACGTGACCGACACCGGCACCGGCATGACGCCCGACGTTATGGAACGGATTTTCGATCCTTTTTTCACCACCAAGGAGATGGGGCGGGGAACGGGCCTGGGGCTGGCCTCGGCCTATGGCATCATCAAGGCCCACAAGGGATACATCCAGGCCGAATCCACTCCGGACCAGGGGTCCACTTTCCGCTTTTACCTGCCCGCGTCCAACCGTCCGGCCTACGCCGCCGCCCAAGCCGCCGGCCCCTTGTTGACCGGGACCGAAACCATTCTTATGGTGGATGACGAGGACGTTATTCTGGACGTGAGCGCGGACTTGCTGGAGGAACTGGGGTACCGTGTGCTGACCGCCCGGGACGGCCGGGCCGCCCTGGAAAAATACCAGGCTCATCAAAGTGAGATCGATCTGGTGATCCTGGACATGATTATGCCTCATTTGAGCGGAGGCGAAGTGTTTGACCGGCTGAAGGAACGGAACCCGGGCCTTCGGGTCATCCTTTCGAGCGGCTATAGCTTGAACGGCCAGGCCCGGGAAATCCTGGGCCGGGGCTGCGACGGGTTCATCCAAAAGCCCTTCAATCTGGAACAGCTTTCCCGAAAGGTCCGGGACGTTCTGGATGCGCCGAAAGCGTGTTGAAGAAGCGGATAGCGGATAGCCATTTTTCATTCCATCCCCCGACAAGGAGAAACGATACGTGAAGGTCGCCTTTTACCGCCACGGGTTGAACGAAGCCGACATCGACCAGGCGGCCCTGGTCCTGCGGTCCCTGTTCCTCACCACCGGCGAAGTGACCCGCCGGTTTGAATCCCTGTTCGCCCAATACCTGGGCGTGCGAAACGTGGTGGGCGTGATGAGCGGTACGGCGGCGCTGCATCTTGCGCTTCTGGCCTGGGGGATCGGGCCGGGGGACGAGGTTAT
>JAGVGV010000411.1 GCA_020056895.1 Deltaproteobacteria bacterium | reverse complement strand
GAATGGTCTCTCCGCTCCATCTAAATAGGTCCCCAGATCGGCCTGCAACAACCAGAGCAACAGGTCTTCCAAACCATCGCCATCCAGATCCGGGCAGTCGCCATCGATGCGCTTCGCCAATACTGACGCGCTCCCAGGCAGATCGCACAGGTAATAGGAGGCGGAGCCAAGAAGTACGAGGTACGGATCAAGTGTTTCGTTCAGCTTCGATTGAAGGTAGGAGTCAAAAAAGCGGGCCGAAAAAAGCAGATTGGTTCTCAGCTCAGAGAGGGAGCCGGTATCTGGCTCGTCCCGGTTGATAGCAGCAGCAAGGTCGCCCAGCAAACCAATCGAGAGGGTGAAGAGCTTGGCCGGATCTTGGGTGATTTTGATGTGATGCTCTTCCGGAACACTGTACTCGAGCATCTTGGCCTTTGACCGGGTGACGCCAAGCAGGAGTTGGGATTTCTGTTCAGGCCTCATCCGCAGCCCTCCTGTAGAGCTCGTGGACCAGATCCATCATGCTGGGTCCCTTAATAACCAAGAGGACAAGGATGTCACCATTAGGATGAGGAAAGAACTCCTTGGATTTTGCGGATTTGGGGATTTTTCTACAGTCTGCCGAAGCCAATTCTTCGGCATTGAAACACTCATCAGAAATGATTGCCGCAGCGCCGTAGGTTTCCTTATATGGCATATCTACGGGGCTTTGAAATCTCTCGATCCTTTGAGCCTGTTCGATGTCCCTTTTTTCAAAGAACTTTTGTTTGATGAAGTTCAGCGATTCATCGATTCGAATGTGATCTTTGGCTGAATCGTTGATGGCTTCCTGCAGGCGGTTGATCTTAGAGGCGGAAAACTTTGTCTTGGATTCAAAGACAAACAACACGTCCTTGGTGGAGGCTTCGCCGTCTTTTTTGTGAAATCGAAATCCAATGACATCGCTGCCCTTGGGCGATTCATCTCGAACAACCTTCGATGACCACCGTACCCTTGGTACCCAGTAACCGAGAAGCCATTGAAGGTAATCGGAAACCAGGATTTCCCCAAAATCTCCCGCTCGGATTCCAGGGCCGAGTTTGGATGTTCTGCAAGGGAGCTTGATATTGGTCAGATAATCCGGTCGCGTGCGCTTACCCCGAAGAAAATCGATCTCAGTATCCAGGCAATAGTGATTTCGGAAGTGTTTCGCCCAAGCGGAAAGTACTGCCTCGTCTTTCTCATGACGGAACTCCCAGACTTCGATCTCCTTGCCGTCTGCGGTCTTCAGTCGTTCGCCAGTGTTAACGAACCATTTTGTATGTTCCGAACTCCATGGCATGAACTATTCTTCCCAAGTCCATTGTTTTGTGCATAGAATATTAATCCAAATTCGAACAGTTACTGCTATAGGTTAAATTAATATGAAACATCCTCCTTCCCTTGATCATTCTAAAAATTTGGTGGAGGCGGCGGGAGTCGAACCCGCGTCCGAAAGCCTTCCCCTGTGACGTCTACATGCTTATTCCGTGATTTGTTTCTCGTCCGCCGAGTCCCCCACGGACAGGGTACCCCTTGGACCAGCGGAAAGTGTTTTCTCGCCCCTTCAAGCCTCCCGCGCCTTGAGGAGCCAGCCCGCTAGTCGACGCCCATTCAACCACCACGGGCGGTGTGGAAGGTGGACGCTGGCCTTACGCGGCCAGGGCGTACTCGTAAGAGTCTGCCTTTGTGTTTAGGTCCCGCCTTTTTAACGAGGCGACGAGAACCTCGGCATGCGGCCCCAAGTTCAACTGCCCCCGTCGAAACCGTTTCGCCCCCACAGGAACGTCTCAATATAAGTCCTTTCCCACCCCCTGTCAATGACGGTTTTTCTTCCCTTGCAACCGGTCAGGCGCGGGGGGTTAATCAGCATGTCAGGCGGTTTGGATTGCCGCGCTCCCGCCCGGGAATACGCTGGAAGCACCCCCTCACCCCGCCCTCTCCCGGGAGTTAGGGCAATGCCCTGACTCCAATTGGCATCCGGGGCCATGGCCCCGGCGCCCGGGGGCGAGGGGAAAGAATAGCTTGACCCTTTCCGGAGGCGCCGGACCTCCGTCCGACCGCGATCGAACGCGGCCGGGCCAAGTTTTCTTTCCCCTCTCCCTGGGATCCAGGGCATGGCCCCGGATCCCAGGGAGAGGGCGGGGTGAGGGGTGGAGATGGTCGGCCTCTATGGGGTTACCTCATCTTGCCCCCCGAGACTGAAGCCTTACCTCATTCGCACATTTTTTCCTGGCGTACATGCCTTGGCCATAGTACATTAATAAGATTCAAAGCACAGGTTGTTTGATTATCCCTCAGTACCATCAGCCGCTTCAAAGGGATTAACGTGACGCTTCAAGACCAGGACAGGGGACCGGGAACAACCGCCGAGCCCGACTCATCCGCTACAACGCCGCCGAACATCACGGATCCGCCCGGCGGGGACCATCTGGGCAGTGCCGTCCGCTTTTTCCATATGGCGCCGGTGGGTATGTTCCGAACCACGGTGGATGGCCGGTACCTGATGGCCAATCCCAAATTGGCCGAACTGGCCGGTTATTCCAGCCCGGATGCCCTGATGGCCGACGTGACCGACATCGGCCGCCAACTTTTTATCAACCCCGCCCGTCGGACGGCGCTGGTGGCCGAAGTCCAGGCGTCCCATGGGTGGATCCGAGGCGAACAAACGTACCGGCGGAAAGATGGTTCCATTTTCCACGGTCTTTTATCCATTCAGGCGGTTCGGGACGATCACGGCCGGATTTTATATTTGGAAGGGTATATCGAGGACCTCACCACGGTCCGCCAAGTTGAAGAAAGCCTCGAAGAAGAACGATCTCGGTTCCGGATGCTGGTCGATCATTCCCCTTTGGGCGTGGCCTTGATCGACGCCGACGGCCGGTACCGGTATGTGAATCCCGCTTTCACCCGCATCTTCGGCTATGCCTTGAACGACGTTCCCACCGGGCGGGTATGGTTCCGGAAAGCCTATCCCGACCCCGACGCGCGGCGGGAAGCGATCGATGCCTGGAAAGAGGAATATACCCTGGCCGGGCCGGGAAAGGTCCGTCCCCATGTTTTTTCGGTTACCCGCAAGGACGGCCAAAACCGAACCATCCATTTCCGGTCCGTGGCCACGGAAGGCGGACAACAGATTATCACGTATGAGGACGTGACCGATCGGGTTCAGGCCGAAGCGGCTCTGGCCGTAAGCGAAGCCCGGTACCGGTCCGTGGTGGAACAATCCCCCATGGGCATCGTGATCTGGGAGGAAACATCCGGCGGAGTGCTCATGGCCAATCCCATGTTCAGCCTGATGATCGGGGTCCGGCGCGAAGAACTGGACCGGTTTTCCTTCTGGGACATGGTTTCCCCCAGCGAACGGGAAGAACTCCGGTCCGCCCTGACACGGGAAAAATCGGGGAGCGGCATTCCGTTCACCCGGGTGTTGACCGGCCTGAGGCGGCGGCCGGGGCCCTTTCGTTTCGAGGCCACCCTATCCTTCACCCGGTTTCACGATCAGCCCGCGGTCCAGGCCATGGTCCGGGACGTGACGGAAAGCGAACAGGCGGCCCGCTGGGCCCAGCACCAGCAAAAAATGGAAGCCGTGGGCACCCTGGCCAACGGCGTGGCCCACGAATTCAACAACATCCTCATGGCCATCCGTGGGTACAGCCAACTCCTGGCCGGCCTGCTGTCCGACCATCCCCAGGCCACCCGGCTGATCGACAAGATCAACGACAACACCCACCGCGCCGCCGGCCTTACGGAAAAAATGCTTTCGTTTTCCCGCCTGGAAGAAGGCGAACGGACGCCTCTGGACCTGAACCACATGCTCCAGCAGGTGGCCGCCAACCTCGCGAATCTTCTGCCCGACACCATCCGGCTGGATCTGGAGCCGGCCGAACGGCTGCCCATGGTGGTGGCCAACCGGTCCCAGATCGAACAGGTG
>JAGVGV010000038.1 GCA_020056895.1 Deltaproteobacteria bacterium | reverse complement strand
TGCCACAGGGCCCGCCATTTTTCGCTGATTTTCACCTTCCGGGTGGTGGAGCCCTGGCCGCTGGTCACGTTTTTAAAATGGACCAGGCTTTCCTTGGCACCCGCCGGGAGGGCTTGGGCTTTCGCCGCGTCAATGCCGATGACGAGGCTCCGGCTGCCCTTGGGCGGAATGCTTCCGGACGGCGCGGACACCGTGACCCAGGGATGGTCCGGAGCCGCCTGAAACTGGAGCGGTCCCTGGCCGGTATTGGCCAGGGTATAGGTTTTCTTTTCTGGGTTGAACCGGCCTTTGGCGTCCGGTCCGGAAGACTGGAAGTCATCGGCGGGAGAAACGCTTAACACTCCGGGCGATTTTTCTCCTGGCGCTTGCTTTTCCACTTCAATGGCGACGGTCAGTTGGTTATCATGGCGTCCGCCCAGCTCGAAGGTTTCGCCCCAGTGGAAGGTCAGAGTTACGCTGCCGGTTTCGACTGCCTGCCTTATTTGATCCGGCGTGATCAGGTAGTTTTGGCCAGGCGGGTTGGTTGCCCGCGCGGGGTTCAGATCCAACCCCTGGTAACTGTATTCACCACTGTCCGTATTGACCAGGGCCCAGATGCCCGTGAAGAAGATATTACCCTTGGGTTGAGACTTGTTTGGCGGTTGGTTTAGATTAAAATCGTATGAGAAACTGAAGAACTTTCTCCCGGGATCCATGCCTTTGAAAGCTCCATCAGTTGTTTTCTTCAGGGATTCCCTATCCGATAACAGGCCGCGCTGCCAGCCCTGAGTGTAGCCGCTGCATCGCAGCACATGGAAATCCGTAATGCCGGTCGGCGTTTGGTTGGCATCGTGGGGGGCCGAGATAAAGAACGATTTGTAATCCGGAAGATAATGCAACACTCCTGTTTCGGCGGCGTCGTATTCGAAAACGTAATACCTGGATATATAACGAACCATCTTCCCTTGCCCTTCCGGGTTCGGGTTTTTGTCTTCCGAGTATTGGGTAAATTCGGTGGAATTCCGGATCCGGATTTTCACCGGGATACGTTCGCCCGCGGTCGGGCCGAGGGTCTTTTCACGATGAATCTTCAGGCCTTGTTGATTGATCAGCCGCTGGGACTCTTCACTCACATTCCGCAGGCATTGCGGATCGCCCTGGCAGTTGATCAGCCGCTGGTTCATTTCTTCCATTTTTTTCTTGAATTCGGGGTCCTGAGCCTGGGAGCGGCCGGCGGGCAGGGCCAGAGCAAGGGTCAGAGCCAAGGCGCATAGAAGGATCAGGCTTCGGTGAATCCTGACAATGGAGCACGGCATACTCCACTCCTGACCACCGCTCGAAAAGGGACGCGGTTGCGTGGGGACGGTGGCGATATGGATGCAAGGGGATAACTCCCCCATCCTGGCATGGCCGTCGCCGGACGTCAAGTCCCGTGGACGGTCCGGCGGGAGGCCTCGGATCGGGTTCCAGGTCTTGGAGACATAAGGATAGGAGATGGGGCGTTGGAAGAGTGTCTTAAAATATTCGGTTCGAGCCCGTACCAGAGCCCCCCGAGGGCGAGCGGGTAAGCCATCGGGCCAGTTCGTCTTTGAGCTGGGGGTCCGTTACCTGGTCCAGAGCGGAGGCCAGTTCGGGCGAAAGCGGTTCGGCCGGAGGAGGAGGCGGCAGGGATGGGTCGTGCGGGGCCGAATCCGCCGGAGCCGAGGGCAGCGAGCCGACCTTGAACAGGATTTCCTCGACCATGGGCGCGCCCAGGGCGGTGTTTATTTTATCCGTGAATTCCTTACGAAAATAGCTCAAGCGATCAATCCAGGCCGGGCTTTCCACCAGCACGGTCAACACCCCGCCCTGGATGGATTCCGGCATGGTTCGGGCGGCGTTGAACGAACCGACCGCCGATTCCCAAACATCGAACACCCGCACCAGTTCCCGGGCCAGCCCCAGGTACCCATGGTCCAGGGACTGGCCGATCACATCGCCTAGGGCCATCATTTTTCGGCGGCGGGTGGAGTCCATAAGCTGTTGGGATACCCCGGTTCACCCCCGGTCGTCAAGAGCCCTCGGAGTTGGAACACCGCATCCCGTTTTGGAAATCCCCGGCGTTCCGATCGTTAGCCGGCGTCAAAGGCCGTTTTTCCTTGGCCCTTAAGGTTCGATCAACGTTCCGTCATCGTTCCGGTTCACGCCCAGGCATTTATCGGCGAATGGACACCACTGGGCGCAGCCCTGGTTCAGCCTGGGGTTGGTGAACGAGTGGCCGCAACCCGGGCATTTCCGGCGGGCATCGTCTTTGTAGAATTCCACCTGCTGCCCGCAATTGGGGCAGATGATTTCGAAAATATCCCCGGGTTTCCAGAACATGGTGTCCTGTCCGGGACATTGGGTGATGCTCATGGCGGTCCTCCTGGCGCTTTCGGGCGCGGTTGAAGGTGAGGGATGACCCCCGAGCGGGGGTCAGGCCGCCTGGCGGCCGGGGTTGGCTTCCACCCGGCCGGTGGGGTCCACCTGAACCAGTTTGAGCTCAATGGTTTGGCCGCTTTTGCGAAGCGCTTCCCTGACCAGATACACCAGGCCGGCGCAGCAGGGGACCACCATGGTCAGCACGGTGATCGTTCGGATCCGGTTGTTGGTGAAGATGGCCGCCAGTTTGTCCACGTACGGGGATACGTCATCCAACTTGGGGCAGGCGATGATCAGGCTTTTTCCAACCAACAGGTCCCGGTGAAGGGCGGTGAGAGCGAACCCCGTGCAGTCCGCGGCGATCAGCAGGTCG
>JAGVGV010000309.1 GCA_020056895.1 Deltaproteobacteria bacterium | reverse complement strand
CGAAGGCTTCGGCCCTCCCTGCTCGATGACCTGGGGCTCATTCCTTCCCTTTCCTCGCTTTTTCAGACGGTCGAAAAATCCTCGGGCTTGAAAATCGATTTTTTTACTCAAAATGTCCCATCCCGCTTCGAACGCCCCAAGGAACTGGCCTTGTATCGCATTGCTCAGGAAGCCATGAACAACATCCTGAAGCACGCCCGGGCCAGCCAGGTTTACGTCAATCTCCTGGCCCGCGATGGGACCGTCCTGCTAACGATTGAGGACGACGGCCAGGGGTTCGACCTGAAAAAAACCCAACGGTCCCCCGAACACCGAGAGTCGTGGGGCCTGATCCTCATGAAAGAACGGGCGTTGAAGTTGAAAGGCAGGCTTCTCCTGGACTCCAGCCCCGGCCGTGGAACTCAGGTCCATGCCGAAATTCCCTTGAAGGTGAACAATGAACCATCCAAAAGAAGATAGAACGCCCCCAGACCCCGCCCAGCGGCCCGACAAGCTCCCAACCAGGGTCCTGCTGGTGGACGATCATCCCGTGGTGGCTTTGGGCCTGATCGATTTTCTTAAGGATCGGCCGGAATTCAAGATCGTGGGGCATGTCGAATCCGGCCGCCTGGCCATACGCCGGGTCCTGGACCTGAAACCGGACATCGTGGTCATGGATATTTCGATGCCGGGCATGAATGGAATCGAAGCCACCATCGCCATCAAACGGGAAGCCCCTCAGGCGCGGATAATCATTTATTCCATGCACTCGGACCAGGAATACCTTATCGAGTTGTTGAAAGCAGGCATCTCCGGCTATGTCCTTAAGGGCTCCCCCCTCAACGAGCTGGTCACCGCCCTTGGCGTGGTCAAGGACGGAAGCTCCTACTACACCAAGGAAATGTCGGATAAATTAGCCGACTTTTTAAAAAATGAGCCACCCGGCCTAGACCCGAAAACGCCTCTGGCAAAGCTAAGCAAACGCGAATACGAAGTGTTCGTAATGCTGGCGGATGGCTGGGCCATCAAAAAAATCGCGGCCCGCCTGGGTATCAGACCCAAAACGGTGGAAACCCATAAATACAATCTAATGGGTAAACTGGAAGCATCGAACATCTCCGACCTGACCAAATTGGCCATAAGGTTTAATCTGATAACACTCTAGGTGAAATCCTTATCGAGGTTAAAAAACCAAACAAGGTTCATAATTCAAATATTATTCCGGGCGATAACAACGGGTTGCCCAATGGCTTCGATTCCCGTACAAGGTCTCCGCCGGGTTATGGTCATTGCAATCTTCTGTTATTCTTATTTTTTTCTCAAATTTTCCCTTCGATGAATCATAAGATGGAACTATCTAGTGCGTTCAGGTTTTTTCCCGATTGTGACATGATTGCCGACGGTATATCTTAAAGCACATGATTGGTGTGCTCCCCCTTGGATGAACGCACTTATTCGGAACATTTCGTCTGGTCGACCAAGGCTGTCGGTCTTCCGGATGAGTTCAACAATCGGATTATTTTTCAAAACGAAAAACTGGTTGTCCACCGTGGAATGGAGGAATGTTAATAACGGATATTGGCCGCGAAATGTGTTTAAGGGGAACCCATTTCCAAAAATGAAACGTTGCTTTGGCGCGAGGTGGAAGGTGGAATCCAACCCGATGAATATTGAACATGTTTCAAAAATTTGAATCCACCCGCAACGAAGCGTCCAAGGCCGAAAAACCATTTGGGATGGGTTCCAACAACCCCCGCTCGGTTTGCCGCGACGCGCTGGACGGCGGTTTCCGCCTATTTGGTCCGGCTTCGCGGGCGTCCCCACGGCAAGAGGCGCGGAACACAACACTATCTACCGCCGACCCCATAATTTGGACTCCACGCAACCTTGAAACGCATTTTCATAAACACGCATGAACAACAAGGCGCAATCGCCTTATTAACAAGGAGACCACGATGACGGTATGGAAATTCAAATGGCTGGTTTTGTCGCTAATCGTCCTGGCTTTTTTTGCTTTGCCCGATATCGGCATGGCCGCCGACGCCACGACGGGGAAAACGAAAAAAATTGAAGGCTTCCTTCTGATACCCGACGTGTCCATGTCCATGGAAACCAACTGGGCCCAGGGGAGTTGCAAAGGGTTGGACCGGGAAAAAGTGCAGTTCGAACTCACCCGGCGTTTTTGCGAGGCCATCCCCGTGCTTCACTACGCGGCGGGCATGCGCGTCATGGGGGTGAAAAGCGGTTTTTCAAAGGACCCCAACAAGGGCATTTCCAACCTGGTGTACGAACCCCAAAAGTTCGACCGCCCCACTTTTATCGACGAAGCCAACAAGCTTAAATCCACCAATGGAAGCACGCCCATGGAGGCGGTTTTGGTGGAAGCGGGCGGCGACATGAACAAAATGGCTGGCCGCAAAGCCCTGATCATCATATCGGACTTTAAAAAGAGCGCGGATTTCGGCAACCCGGCCGCCGCGGCCGCTAAACTGCGGGATGATTACGGCCGCCAAATGAAAGTGTTCCCCATTTACCTATCCTCGGACCCAAACATGGTCGCCACGGCCAACGAGATCGCGACGGCCAGCGGCGGCCAAGCGTTTGATGGCTGCGCGCTGTATAAAGACCAGGCCGCTCTGGAAGCAGCCGTTAAAACCATTTTCTATGACGAGTTCGTCCTGGCAACGGACCCCGACTCCGATGGCGACGGCGTTCCGGATTCCCGCGACAAATGCCCCAATACGCCCCGGGGGGCCATTGTGGATTATCGTGGCTGCTGGGTAGCCGCTTATGGAAGTTTCTTCGATTTCGACAAAGCCATTGTCAAGGAACAATATATCCCCAATATCAAACGGATCGCCGAGGTTCTGAAGTACTACCCCGAACTGTACGTGGTGCTGGACGGCCATACCGACAAGGTGGGTACTCCGGATTACAACCTCAAGTTGGGGGAACAGCGGGCCATGGCCATCAGGGACCTTCTGATCAAGTTCGGCGTTGAAGAAAAACGCCTTGGTTATCAGTCCTTTGGCGAAACCATGCCCGTGGCCAGTAACGAAACCGAAGATGGCCGGGCCGAAAACCGCCGCGTGGAAGTCAACGTTGCGCAACCCGGCTCGGGCAAGACCGGACAATAAATCAGAGGGGGCGACGGGTCGGGCGGATGAACGCGCCTGACCGGTAGAGTCCCCCTCCTTCGCCTCCCCCCCAGGGGCGCCGGGTAACCGGTGTCCTCCGGGGCGGCGAACACCGAAGGCTCCGTTGAAAAACCATAGGTTTTACTGATGCCTCTCCAACCGTTCAATGGATTCGGGACATATCCCAAAAGGGGAACGAAATGTACACAGTGCTGATTATCATCATGGTTCTGCTGTTGGTTGGAGCAATACCACGCTGGCCATACAGCAGGCAGTGGGGTTATGGGCCAAGCGGCTTTTTGGGATTGGCGGCCGTAGTTGTAATCATTCTCATTGCGACGGGCCGGATCTAGGCAGATCGGTCCGTTTGGCGTGGCCCCATCGCCCAAAAGCATTTGGGCTCTGGATATGTTGTTGGAGACTCCGAGCCAACCCACGGGTTTTTGGAATGGATTCTGACTCGAGCGTGATCACTTGCGAAACGGACCATGAAGATGGCCTTCGGGTGTTGGCCACCGCACGAAAGGCATCGGTGGTCGCCGGGTTTTTTCAGCCTCGCCCAACGATTAACGTCGAATTCACATGAAAGGATATTCAGTCATGAAACGAACGAAGCTTTTTTCCTCCTTATTCCTGGTCCTCCTGTTTCTTGTTGTCGTAGGCTGCGCGTCCACGGCAAAAAAGGAGGGAACCGGTGAATATTTCGACGACTCCGTTATCACCTCCAAGGTCAAGGCCGAAATTCTCAACGAACCAACTCTGAAGGTATTCGAGATCAACGTCGAAACGTTCAAGGGCACCGTTCAGTTGTCCGGCTTCGTGACTTCCCAGGCCGACATCAACAAGGCGGTCCAGATTGCGCGGGGGGTCCCGGGGGTCACAGCGGTCAAAAACGGCATGACGGTCAAGTGATCCGCAATCGGCCTTGGCGACATCCGGTCCGGTCCGGATTTCTTTTCGGGTTTCCAGGCAACAGGTTGAATTCATGGATGAACCGTGAAGCCGCGCCGAGGGCGCCTCGCGGGCTCGCCCACGCGGGAGGGGCGCTCTTCTCGAAACCTTCCGCATCACCCGCAACATGAAATTGTCCGGTTTTCGGTCTCGGCCTGTCTGGTAGCGCCACCGGGGCCGAAAACCGGTCCAGCCGTGCTTTTCGCAACACGTTTCGCCGCATCGTTACGCACGCAATCCGAACGCCGGACATCCTTGTGAAGGTTTTTTTTAAAAATCATCCGTTTTTTCCCTTCGATTGACCTATATCAAGGCCTGGCGGACCCTTTGGTGGCATCTTATAATCAAAGATAAGGCGATGGAGGTGCCCCATGACTCGCCGCGAAATCATTCAGATTGACGAAGAAAAATGCAATGGCTGCGGCCAATGCGTAACGGGTTGCGCCGAAGGCGCCCTGGCCATCGTGAACGGCAAAGCCCGGCTGGTCAGTGAAGTGTATTGCGACGGTCTGGGCGCCTGCCTGAAGGAATGCCCTCAGGACGCCCTGAAGATCGTGGAGCGGGAAGCGCCCGAATTCGACGAACAGGCCGTTCACCAGCACTTGGCCGGCCACGCCCAAAAGGCCTTGATCGAACCCCTTCCGGAGCCCGAACCCCTGGCCTGCGGCTGCCCGGGCAGCCATGTCCGCCAACTGACGCCCAAAGCCGAACCGGCGGCTCCGGCGGCCGCGGGTGACGTGCCTTCGGCCCTTCGGAATTGGCCTCTGCAGCTTCACCT
>JAGVGV010000489.1 GCA_020056895.1 Deltaproteobacteria bacterium | reverse complement strand
GTTCCCTTGGGAGCCCCGGCCCGGCCTCTTTTCGCCCTAACCGCCCGAAACCCTGGAACCGGCCTCAGGATTTCTTTTCCTTCATGTCGCCCCGGGCGAAAATGGACGCCACGAAACTGAGCACGTCGGTGGCGCACACGTCGCAATACCCCAGGTTCTGGATCAGACGGGCTTTCACCACGTCGATCTTTTCCTGAGTTTCCTTGTCCACCACGTTCGATACCAGGCTGGTCAGGCGGATGGTGTCCTTCTGGTCTTCGAAGAGCTTGAGTTCCAAGGCCCGGTGGAGCCGTTCGTTGGTGGTATAGTCGAAGGTCCGGCCTTCGACCGCCAGAGCGCCGATGTAGTTCATGACTTCCCGACGGAAATCGTCCTTGCGGCTGTCGGGGATTTCTATTTTTTCTTCAATGGATCTCATAAGTTGCTCGTTGGGATCTTCCTGTTCGCCGGTGTACTTGTTCTTCACCTTTTCCTTCTGGGTGTATGCCTTCACGTTGTCGATGTAATTGGCGCAGACCTTCTTGATGGCTTCCTCGTCCGCGCTGATGGCTCGTTGCACCTCATTTTTAGCGATCTCGGCGTACTCGTCCCGGACAATGGTCAACAGTTCCTTGTACCGCTTCTTCATATCTTCGGACGTGATCAGGCTGTGGTGGTCCAGGCCCGCTTCCAGTTCCTTGATGACCATGAAGGGGTTCACGCACGCGGCCGCTTCCTGGGTGACCAGGGCGTTGGACAGTTTGTCCTGGATATACCGGGGCGAAATGCCTTCCATGCCTTCACGGCCGGCTTCGGCTTTCAGTTCCTTGATGTTGTCTTCGGTGAAACCGGCCAAAGTTTTGCCGTTGTACAGCTTCAGCTTTTGAAGAAGGGTCAGGCTGGCCTTCTTGGGGTTTTCCAGCCGGGTCAGAATGGCCCACATGGCGGCCATTTCAATGGTATGGGGGGCGATGTGCTTGCCCTGGACCCGGGCCGGCCCGAAGTCCTTTTGATAGATTTTCATCTCTTCGATCAGCCGGGTGATGTACGGCACGTCGATCTTGACGGTCCGGTCCCGAAGAGCTTCCATGAATTCGTTGTTCTGCAGCTTGCGGTATTCCGGTTCGTTGGTATGGCCGATGATCACTTCATCGATGTCCGTTTGAGGGAACTTTTTGGGCTTGATCACATGCTCCTGGGAGGCGCCCAAAAGATCGTACAGGAAGGCTACGTCCAGCTTCAGGACTTCCACGAATTCGACCACGCCTCGGTTGGCCACGTTGAATTCGCCGTCGAAATTAAAGGCCCGGGGGTCGGAATCGGCGCCGTACACCGCGATCTTGCGGTAGTTGATGTCGCCGGTCAGTTCGGTGGAATCCTGGTTCTTTTCATCCTTGGGTTGGAAGGTGCCCACACCCAACCGGTCTTTTTCGGAAAGAATCAGACGGTGAACCCGGACATGTTCGAGAACCTTCCGCAGGTCGCCGCCATAGGTCCGCATCAGTTCCCTGAACTGATACCGGCAATAGGGGCAAAGGTCCCCATCCACGATGATTTTGGCCCCATCCCGGGTTTCGGCGTTGATTTTTTCCAAAACAGGGGCGCGAATTTCCAAGGGGAGCAGGTGAAGGGGTTCCTCGTGCATGGGGCAGGCTTCCTTAACCTCCCCCCGCTCGGGATCTTTGAGGACCCAGGAATAGGTGTACAGGGCCCCTTCCGGTTTGCGGGAATAGGCTTCGAGCCCCTTTTTGAGCAAGCGAACGATGGTGCTCTTGGCCGATCCCACCGGGCCGTGGAGCAACAGCACCCGGCGTTCGGTGCCGTAATGCCGGGCGGCGGACTTGAAGACATTGACCAGGTGCATCAGCGGCCGTTCCAGGCCGTACACCGCGTCCCGACCGCCATTTTCCCGGTCGGCGAAAAACCGGAACCGTAATAAAGGTTCCTTGGTTTCGATGTACTCATCGGTACCGGCGGCCAGGATCATGTCGTAGATGCGTTGGAACGCGTTGCGGGCCACTTCCGGACGCCGGCTCACGATCTCCAGGTATTCGCCAAAGGAGCCTTCCCAGTGGAGCTCCTTGTACGAAGCGTCCTGAGTGAACCGGTCCACCAATGACAGAATTTCCTGGTAGGTCGACATGCCGCACCTCCGGAGGAACGTTGGGGCCCGAGCACAAAGGGGGCGGAACCCAGCTTTTGGAGGTGGAAGAAGAGGCGCCGAAGGAAGCCGGCGCCGAACCGGCTTCCGGAGGATGAGATCCAGGTTCCGGTAATCAGAAGCGCTGGATTCGTTGGCTTTGCCCACGGGGTCGGGCCCGTTGTCAAATAGCCATGCCCTGACTCGTAGCAATCGCCGTGCCACACTCAGGGCATCCTGTCTCCCTGGTTATAAGGTAATCCCGAACCACCATTTTTTCAAGCCATCAGAAGCAATTACGCGCTCATGGCCCGCCTTTGGTTGATATTGGGGAATTTTCTAAGCATTGATCCGAAGAAAATTTGAATTGGCTAAGGCCAGGTATTAGAGGCATCCTTTAAAGTCTCATATAACGCGCCATAACCCCGTCCCGGTCCGTCAAACCCGCGTCGGCCATGGGGCCGCCCAATGATGTTCGATTGGGCATATTGGCCACCCACTGGCCCTACCCGCCAGGAGTTGGCTTGGTTCGTCATGTTTCCCACGGATTTGGCCTCGATCCCCTGGCGCGACCAATTCGTGAAAATTGTCGCGAGACGGAAGCCGGAACCCCTTCAACTTATTAAAAAAATTTAGGTTCTAGAAGAACTTTTTCGGGGCGCCTCGCCCCCTCTATGCCATGGCCATGGGGCGAGGAGGAAGGATTGGCCTTCTTTCTTCGACAAAGGATCCAGGATCAAAGAACCTTTTGGGAAATACGTTCTAGTGTCACGTCACGTGGTAAATGTAGGAACAAGCGGCCATTACGGCCAAGGGCCGGTGATACGCCCGCCGACGGTTTGCGCGTGACTTGTCACTAGTACGGAGCGTTTTCGTCCAGGCGCACGGGGAAAAAGGTTCCTTCCTGGAACACCCTGGCTGGGAATCTTAATTCCGAATCGGCCGGACGGAGAGAGCCGCACCAAAAGATTCACGAACCCATCCGTAACCCCGCTTAATTCCTACTACATATGGATTCCTTTCAACTTTTTTCACGTCTCCATCCCCCCCTATAACCTCCAAAAGGTTATGGCCCCTCCATAAATATAGGCCCGCGGGTTCAGCCCCATGGATCCGGCGGAGCCGCGCCAACGCCTATTCCACGTGAATAAAAGGAGCCGGCCATGGGATATATTCCGATCAGGAATTTCAGTGAAGATTTCCCAGGCAAAAAGCAAAAGCCCCGGACCGAACTGGATCAAGCCCGGGCTCAATTGGCCGACGACGCCAGCCATCGCCACGCCTTTTCCCTCCGTAATGAACTGGCCCGATTCGAGGACGAATTCCGCCAAAAAGCCGGCCCCAATTCGGACGAAACACCGGAAGGACTCACCGCCCGAGCCGTCGAATACCGGGACAAATGCCAGCATTATCTCGGGAACCAGACTACAACGCCGTACGAGCGCGG
>JAGVGV010000004.1 GCA_020056895.1 Deltaproteobacteria bacterium | reverse complement strand
GGGGTGGGACAGTTCCCTCCCCGGGCTGATCATCCCTTCGCCCAGGAGGGTAACCTGATCCCGGTGAACGAAGACCGGCTGGGACGTGCCCATTTTTACATACAGGCCATTGGTGCTGTGGTCCGTCAGAAGAAACTTGGCATTGCGGTATTCGATGGTGGCATGAACGCGGGAAACGAAGTGATGGGGCATCACGAGGTCGTTGTCGTCGCTCCGGCCGATGTACACCAGGCTGCGGGCCTTGCCCAGTTCAAGCCGTTGGCCTTGGTATTCCAGGGTCAGCGCCGCGCTGGGGCTCCGGCCCATTTCCTCCAGTTGAAGGGTGTCGGTCAGGGTGAGGCCGTCCCCCTGATCCCCCCGCCAAAGGATTTCATGAAAGTCCAGGTCCCCGATCCGGCCTTTCACGCCGATCCGGCCCAGGTTCCGGGTGGAAATCAACGTGGTGGACGGCACGGCCCGGAGCGTATCCCCGGTGGTGATGATCTGATCCTTGCGGGCCAGGGAAACGGCTCGGGCGGCCACGTTGACCGCGTCGCCGTAAATGTCGTCCTCGCGAACGATCACCTCGCCGAAATGAAGCCCGGCCTTCAAGGCCATTTTCACCCGGGCCAGCATGGGGTCTTTTTTGATGGCCAGATGCATTTCGCAGGCGGCCCGGGCCGCCGGATCGGCCTGTTCGAACAAACAGAGCACTTCGTCGCCGAAAGTCCGGACCACCCGTCCGTTCCGCCGAAAGGTTACCTCGTGGAGCAGGGAAAAGGCTTTGGAGACCAGGGTCAGGGCTTGGGTGTCCCCCAATTGTTCATACAACCCCGTGGAATGGCAGATATCCGCGAAAAGCACGGCATGGGGGCCGCGGGCGATGATCCGGGGGGACGTCATGGCGTTGTCCGATCACCTTATTTTTTGGTGTTGGTAAACATCTTCATCAGGCCACAGGCGGGCCGGTTTTGTCAAGCGATGTCCGGCGTTAGGAAGCGCGGCGGTCAGGTCCTCCTGGCCCCGGCGTTTCAACCCGGATTTTGCGGTTGAGTTAATTACGAGGCGACGAAATGCGTAGCGAAACACGAGGTTGGAACGGATTTCAGGCGCGGGCGTATCAGTAGATACTTCGAGGCTGAAATCCGGGAAAACTCGTGTGGCCGCAAGCAGTAGGGCGCCGCGGGAAAAGGCAGTCGCAAAATCCGGGTTTATTCGGCGGTGGCCCGCTTAACCTATGCGAAAAACGCTTATGGCATCACCCGGTCGGGGAAAAGGGGCAGCCGTCCATCCTGTTTAGATGTATGTATTTGACATATAGGCAATTTCACCATTATTATGCCAGTATTCCGGCTTCAGACTGGTGGGGGGAACACATGGATGGATCCTCGGAAGAATACATACTCCGCGTGCTTCGGCAATATTCGCAAATCCCGTCGGAGGAATGGGACAAGCTGAGTCCCCGCCTCGGACACCTTCATCTGGAAAAAAACAAACTCTTCGTCAAGCAGGGCGACCGGACGAGCCGGTTGGCCTTTATCACATCCGGTATTTTTCGGGTGTTTTGCATCACGGAATCCGGGAACGAAAAGACATTGGCCTTTCGTACCAAAGGGCAGTTACTAGCGGCCTACACACCTTTTCTGGAGAATCGCGACAGTTGGTATTCCATCCAGGCTCTGACCGAATCGGACTTGGTCTGTCTTTCCTTGGGCGACTTCAAAAGCCTGTCGATGGGGCATCCCTGCTGGGAAAGGATAGCCAAGGAATACATTGTGCGGCTGTTCATCGAAAAGGAGGATCGTGAGCGGTCTTTTCTGGTCGAGGACGCCAAAACACGGTATTTGAGCTTTAAGGAAAAATATCCCGACCTGGAGAGGCTTATCCAGCAGTTTCACATCGCCTCCTATCTTGGTATATCGCCCGTCTCGTTAAGCCGCATTCGCAGTGAATTAAAAAAAGCTTCCCATTAACATAAGTTAATTACACATCAACCTTACTCAGAATACCCTTGTCTGGAAAACGTCGCGGCTCCAAGGTCGCCCCACCGTGTCGGGCGGTAATACGCATGGGGCGGTAGCGGTGATTCGTTTGAGCACGTATAAGTCGAAAGGCGGCAGGAAGATGAAGAAGGCATTCGTGACCGGCGCCACCGGATTTCTTGGGCTCAACCTCATGGAAACCTTGTCGCCTGAGAAGTGGGAAGTTACCGCGCTGCATCTGCCCGGCGACGATCTTAAGCATCTCTCGCGGTTCGATGTTCGGGCAGTCGAGGGGGACATAACTGACTACGAATCCCTAATACGGGCCATGCCCGACGCCCTAGACTCGGTCTTCCATCTTGCCGGGGACACCAGCATGTGGTCCAAACAAGCCCTGCGTCAGTATAGAATCAATGTCCAAGGGACGATCAATGTCTGCCGGGCCGCCATGGAGAGGAGCGTGGGCCGGATGGTTTATACGTCCTCCAGTTCAGCGTACGGTTATCACGCGGACCGTTTGACCGAGTCGACCGTTTCCAACGCCCTGACGTGCAAGATGAATTACAACCGGACCAAATACATCGCCGAGCAGGAGGTTAAAAAGGCGGTCGATGAAGGTCTGAACGCCATCATCCTCAACCCTTGTAACATCATCGGCCCTTACGATCCAGGGAACTGGTCCCAACTCATCATAAACGCATCGAAAAACCGTCTGCCCGGGATACCGCCGGGTGTTGGAACATTCTCGCATGTCCGGGACATCGCTGAAGCCCACTTGGCCGCTTTCGAATCGGGAAGAGCGGGCGAAAACTATCTCCTGGGAGGCGTGGAGGCATCCTTTCGAGAGGTCATTGCCGAGATAATAAAAGTCACGGGTAAGGACCTGCCGCTGAAGGAGCTATCGCCGGGCAAGCTAAAAATCTTCCTGCACGCGTCCCGCCTAAAGTCTTTAGTAGACGGCCGTGAGCCGATGTTGACCTACCCCACCCTGCACTACCAGAACGGCGGGCTGGAGATCAACGCCAAGGCTGAGACCTCCCTGCCCGGACTGTACGCGGCCGGCGAGGTGGCCGGCGGCATC
>JAGVGV010000034.1 GCA_020056895.1 Deltaproteobacteria bacterium | reverse complement strand
CCGCCGGGCCAACCCCCGGCCCACCGGGCGGATGGAAAAAACCACCAGCACGGCCGTGGACAACCATTCCAACCAGGCTGGAAGCCATTCGGACGCCTGCCCCACCGTGGCCATGGCGGACAACCCGGTCATCCGGTACACCTGATCGAGGGCCAATCCGGCCATAAGCGCTCCCAGCGAAATGGCCGCCAGATAGATGGCCGTGCCCCGCCGGCCCAAAAGGCCCAAAAGAACGGTCAGCGACGTGACGTTGGTGGCCGGGCCAGCCAAAAGAAAAACCAGGGCGGTCCCGGGACTGACGCCCTGAAGGATCAGAGCGGCGGCGATGGGCGTGGACGCGGTGGCGCAAATGTACAGCGGAATCCCCACCACCAGCATGAGCAGCATGCCGGTCAGGCCTCCGCCCATCCGGCTGGCCAGAACGTCCTGAGGAATCAGGGCGGTGATGAATCCGGCCGCCAGCAGCCCCACCAGAAACCAGCCGGCGATGTCCCCCCAAACATCCGTGAGCGCGAACCGGAGCCCGGTTTTCATTTTTTCCGCCAGGGTGTGATGTCGGGCGTGGCGGGCGGGGTCGCAGTCCTCGCCGTCGCAGCAGCCGTCCACCGGGCAGCTTTTGTCCGGCCGGGGTTCTTCGGACTCCGGTCGATAGGAAAACAGGTTTTCGGACACTCCGGCCAGAACGGCGGTCCCGAAGGCGGCCAGGGGCCGGAAAACGGTCATCAACGGGTCCAACAGCGCCCAGGAAATGGTGATGGAGTCCACCCCCGATTCCGGAGTGGATATCAGGAAGGCCGAAACCGCGCCATTGTTGGCGCCCTGCCGTTTCAACCCCGCCGCCGCCGGCAGCACGCCGCAGGAACAAAGGGGCAGGGGAATGCCCACCAAGGCGGCCTTGAATACCGACGCGAACCGTCCCCGGCCCAAATGTCGGCCCACGGTTTCGGGCCGCAAAAACACGCGCAGCCATCCGCTGACGAGCAGCCCGAACAGCACATAGGGCGCGGAATCCAATAGCAGGGCTCCGGCGGACCGGAATATACCCAGAAATGCGTCCATGAAACGATTCGATCCTTTCTTTTTTCGAGGCTGGCCCTCGCCAAGACCCCGTTGGTTTTTCCGCTCCTGCTCAAAAGCCGGGACGGGCTCTATTCCCGCACGTGCTCCAGAGCCACCCGTAAGAGCTCGGCCACGTGGTCATCGTCCAGGGAATAGTAGAGCACCGGTCCCGACCGCCGGGCCCGGACCAGGGCCTGATCTTTGAGCCGCCGAAGCTGATGGGAAACGGCGGAATCGGACAGGCCTAAAAAGGCGGCCAGGTCGCATACGCACATTTCGCCTTCCAAAAGGGCCATCACCAACCGGACTCGGTTGGGATCCCCCAAAACCTTGAAGGTATCGGCCAGTCGTTCGGTTTCGCGGGGGGCCAGAGCGCTGTTTCGGGCCTGGCCCACTCGCTCCTGGTGAATGCACTGGACCTGGCAGGTATCTGGTTGGTCTGGGTTGGTTTGGGTCGGCATGGGCTCTCCTATACCTGAACATATGTTCAAGTGTAGTAAGATAAGCCGGCTCTGTCAAGAGTTCGCCGGTCATTCAATGGATCATAAATTATATAATTTAATATAATTTGATTATCTATTAAATATATTATCAATATTTTTATATTTAATTATATATCATGGGAAGGCGAAAAGTAACAAGGGGGTTTTTCGATATGGATTCCGGTCCAGCCGTCCGAACGCTCCAACCACTAAAATTCCCACCATTCTCCGGCTTCCTGGCCGTGTTCCTCCACGTGGAAGAGATACTGGTCGTAATCGAGCACCCGGAAGGGCACGGGGCCGCCGCGTTTGGCTTCATAGAACCGGACCAAATCGGTCACGTTCGGAAAAGGGCCGAAGATCCGGTCAAAACCTTCCACCTCTTTCCAGACTCGGGCGTCCACCCGGCACAAGGGTCCTTTGGCTTTCCGGTCGGCGATTTTTCGGGCCAGAGCGGCCCGGCTTACGTCCATCAGCCAGAGCCCTTTTTCGTCTTCCACGATCAGCGACGCATGGCCGTACAGGGACGTAGGCCGGGTCAATAGAACGTAGACCCGCCGGCCCAGGCGGGTCACCCAGTCTCCGGCCAGCAAAGTAAATTCAGTGCAGTCCCCATGTTTTTTGGAAAAAAAGGTCCGGCGGTCCCAGGCGCGGTGGGCGTTGATCCGGTACGAAAACTGGCTGGTCATGAAGTCCAAAATATCCTGGGGGGTTTTTAAGTTTCGGGGCGCCTCGTTCCAGGCGTAGTCCAGGAACACGGCGGGATTCACGTCCACCAGGGCGCTGGGCTTCAACCCTTTTTTCTTTACGTACCAAAAGAAACCCTGCAAAGCGCCGCCGTATTGATAGGGGGCCGGGTTCTCGCGGGCCATTTGATCCAGGACGGCCCGCTCCTTGGACCCGCCATGGACGGCCCGGTCGTACACGGCCTGAAGAGCGGCGGCTTCCTGGGGAGTGAAACCGTCCGCGAAATCGGGTAGTTTGGCCAGGGCCTGGCCCAACCGGCGAAGGTTGGGGTCCGGGTGGCCGTTCATCAGGCCGAACAGGGTTTTCCCGGCCGCTTGGGGGTTGGTCTGAACCAGTTCGTTAAGTGCTTCGGGAGTGGGCGTCCGGTCAGGCGGGATTCCCGGGGCTTCGATGGGCGAAGTGACGGGATAATTGATGACGTGCCCGCAACCCGAAGCCAGGATCAAGGCCCAGATCGCCGCCACGAGGCCGCGAATCCAGGGCGGCCGACGCGTCCCCGGCCGCCGGTCATACGCCCATGGGTTTTTAAGGGGCTTCATGAAGTGCATTTTCGCCAAGGGATGGACCGGCTCCAAGGAACCGTTCGTCCGGCCAGGGGTCAACCTTTTCGGCTCAAGTCTCTTAAGGAACTGAGCCACAAGCCCAGGCCGCCGAAGAGAAGCACGAGGATGGTGATGAGATCGAAGGCGGACATGGCGCCGAAATGGAATTGCACGCTTCGGATCACTCCGAAGCCCAAGGCCAGCAGGGACCCGCAGGAAAGGACCCAGCCCAGGGGGTTTTTGGCGTTGTAAAAAATGATGACCACGCCGAAAATCAAGGGGATGAGCACCATACCCGTGGTCAGATGAAATCCGCCGTAGCTGTACAACCCCATCCCGAAACCGAACCCGGAGTGGACCCGGATGGACGCCAGGAACAGGTACCCGCCGCCGATCATCATGGCCAGGCCGATGATGAACCGCCAGAACCCACCCTCCGAGCCGCCGGCGCCGCGCATGGGAATCCTCCCTCCCCAGGCGCGCACCCATCTCCCGACCAGGCGGGCGTCCTGGACAATGATTGGTTAATCGCTGAAAACGGATGGACTTCGGACCGTTTCCCTCCTTCGTTTCCCTGAATAAAACATAGCCTTGGGGCCAGGATCCCGTCAAGGGAAAACCCGGTTTTCCTGTACCCGTTCCGTCTCGGGCGGCATCGTTCGAGTTTGGCCGCCGTTTGTAGCTCCGGTGGGCTCCGGCCTCCGGGCTGCCCGCTCTCAGCTTTCAGCTTGAGCGGAACCAATGCGTTTTTACCGGAAATTCAAACAAACACGCATTTCCACCTTATATGCTGACGGTTGATCGCGGATCGCTGACAGCTTCTCCCAAAAGCGAAGGTGCAGGATGAAGCTTGGAAACTTTGGCCGGCGCAACCCGTAACTGAATTGGGGTATACTGGTGGTGCGTCCGATTTGGTTCGCGGATCGTTTCGTCCGTTCTGGAGGCATTATCCCCATGGAACCCGTGGCCTTGGCGTCGGCGGCCGATTATGAATCCCCCGGTTTTGAGAACGCGGTGGCCCGAGTCGTGGACTTGGCGGGCGGCCTGAACGGTCGAATCCGTCCCGGCGATCAGGTGCTCCTCAAGCCCAACATGCTTTCGGCTCATCCGGTTCAAAGCCGGATCACCACCGACCCGGCCATGGTGCTGGCGGTGGGCCGGATGGTTCT
>JAGVGV010000054.1 GCA_020056895.1 Deltaproteobacteria bacterium | reverse complement strand
ATCAGCTTCGGATCGTCCGTGGCCTGGCCTTTGAAATTGCCCACCCGGGCGTTGGAGCCTATAAGAATCAGTTCATCGGCCACGTTAACTTTTTTCAAGCGGCCCGCCAGATCGTCGCTGAAGGCTTTGTTCTGATCTTCCAGAAAGGTAGAGCTTTCCTTCATGAAGACGACCGCGTTCTTGTCCAGATTTTTGCGTCGTTCGGCCAGGGAGCCGATCAGCTGGGCCGTTTTGTCGATGGCGTCTTTATAATCCTTGTACGAGGCTCGGATTTTATCCAATTCGCCTTTCAGTTTTGGCAGGTTCTTGGCCTGAGTGGCCAGTTGTTCGGTTTTGTTGATTAGTTCGTCCAACGCGGCCATTTCCTGTTTCGAGTTCTGGAAATAATGATCATCCTCGCTTAGGGCGTAGCCGCGCACTTCCGCCCGCAACTTGTACGTTCCGCCCCGCATCCGGGCGGCGAGGTCCATTTCCGGCACGAACTCCTTGGCCAGCATGGTGGAATCGCCCGCCACGTCGTTCATGTTCCAGACCGCCAGGCCCCCCAGGACCAACGCGATCAGGATCAAAAGGCTGAACCCCAGTACGATCTTGGTCCCCAGTTTCAGGTTGCTCATCCGCCTATCCTTTCTGCATGAAAAATCCAGTTCCCTGACCCTCTGGGAACCGGCGGCCCGGCCGAAGAAGATTCGGCCAAGGAGTGGTGCCGTTTTCCCGTCAAGCGTACCAGCACTTGAATGGTTCTTCAACAGTGGCGCGAAAAATTTTTTTGGCTTTACCCGCCTGGCGTCGTTGAACCGGCTCCGGTTTACGGCCGGTCTTTGGTTTGGCTCAACGCCCGGTGGATGGATTCGGACAATACACGGACCGAAAATGGTTTGCCCACTCGCTCAAAAACAACGGAATCCGGCTCTTCATTCCCCGGATCGTAATACCCCGTACACATGATAATTGGAATATGGGGTCGGATGTCCTGGAGCCGGCGGCTCAGTTCCTCACCCGTCATCCCGGGCATGGTCCGATCGGTTATCACCAGATCGAAGCCGCTCGGGTTGATGGCGAAGGCGGCCAGAGCCTTTTCCGGATGGTCAAAGGCCGCCACTTGGTATCCCAGATGCTGGAGCATGGCCGATTCCACGTCCAAAAGCGCGGGTTCGTCGTCCACCAGGAGAATCCGTCCGGTTCCGGAAACCATTTCGCCTTCGGCCAAAGACGGAGCCGGCGCCGATTCGCCGGACAAAGGCAGCCGAACACGGAAGGTGGTCCCTTGGCCGGGCCGGCTGTCCACCTGGATCCTGCCCCCATGGGCCGTGACAATGCCATGAACCACGGCCAACCCCATGCCGGTGCCCTGCCCCACTTCCTTGGTCGTAAAAAAGGGATCGAAAATCCTCTCGATAAGGGCCGGATCCATGCCCCGGCCATTGTCCCGGACCACGAGTTCGTACCAATCCCCATCAACGGGCGACGCCTCCGGGCTTTCCCCCTTTCCGTCGTTCCCCCGGACCACCCGCTGGACCACCTCAAGTTCTCCTTGGCCGTCCATGGCGTGGGCAGCGTTGGAGGCGAGGTTGAGGACCACCTGGTGGAGCTGGGTGGGGTTGGCCCGGACCACCGCCGATGTCACGTCCTTTTGAACGCGGATGTCGATGGTGGAAGGAAGGGAAGACCGGATCAGGCGGATGGCTTCATCGATCACCGCCACCACTTCCACCGGCCGGCGCTGGTCTTCGGATTTGCGGCTGAAGGTGAGGATCCGCTGGATCAGGTCCCGGGCCCGTCGCGCGGCCTGCATGGCCGCGTTCAGATTGGCCTGGGAGGGGTGACGGGAAGTCAGGTCCAACTGCACCAGTTCGATATTGCCGATCATGGCCGCCAGAATGTTGTTGAAATCGTGGGCGATTCCACCGGCCAAGGCGCCCAGGGCCTCCATTTTACGGGCCTGGTGGAGCTGGTCCAACAGATCGGTTTTTTCCTGTTCCATGGCCCGCCGATCCGCCAGCATCCGGTTGGCCGACTGGGCAATGTCCGCGAATTCCTCCCAATGGAGCCGGCCCGGGTCCACATCCACCGATCCCTTGGCCGCGGCCTGAAAAAACCCGGTCAGCAGCGCCAGGTTGCGTTCGAGCCGGATGGAAAAATATCGGGACCAAAGAATGGTCACTCCCAATAGCACCAGCAAAATGCCCACGCTCCGGATGATTTTGGTCCGAAGATGAGCCCAAAGCGCTTTTTCGTGGCTTTTGATGGTCTGTTCCACCGTATCGAGATACACCCCGGCGCCGATGACCCATTCCCAGTCCGGAATCCCGATTACATAGCTGACCTTGGGCGTGGGGGCTTCGGATTGCAGTTTGGGCCAGGCATAAGGGACGAAACCACCGCCGGGCGCCTTGGCCGCACGAATCTGTTCCTGAATGATCTTCACTCCGCCAGGGTCGGTCAGGTCCCACAAATTTTTCGTCCCCTGGGTGATTTTTCCATTGGAAAAAAGCGGATCCGCCTGGAACGTGCTCCCGAAAAAATACCCTTCCGGGCCGAAGCGTAAATCCACGATCCGGTCCAGAACTTCCTTTTGAATCTCTTCCTTGACGTCGTCCAGGTACTCCCCGGTCCCGATCACCCAGCCCAACGGTTCAAAGCGCTTCACATAAGCGATTTTCGGATAATACCCTTCCTTCTTGTCCGGTTTGCTCCACGTGTATTCGTAAAACCCTTCCCCCTGACGCCGGACCAGGTCCAGCATGTCCTGGACCACGTATTCACCTTGACCCCCCCGGATCCGCAACATGTTCACGCCTTCCATTTCGGGCCGGTCCGCGAACAGAACCTCCACGCCGTTCATGTCGAACGCGAAATAATACCCGCGCCCGCCCTGAAAACGGATGGGCCGGATGGCTTCGCGGATTATATTCCGAATCTCCGTTTCGGTTTGGATCCCCATGTTTTTTTTATACAAATTATCCGCCACGGCCCAGGCTTCGGCGACGCGGTCATGGATGGTGGTCCGGAGTCTTTTCTCGGTCTGGTTCCGCATGTACACCACGTACTGAGCCACCCGGTCCACTTCGCCTTTAAGGTGGGTCTGCTGCTCTTCCAGGTATTCGCGCCGAACTTTTTCACTGTCGGTCCGAAACTGGGCGTATTCGCCGCTGATCCAGATCAGGGACCATAGGCCCAACGAGACCAGAATCACCAGGATCATATTTCGAAGAAAAAGGGCGCGAAGTCGGGCGGTCCGCTTTTTTGGGGCCGCGATGGGTGGCGTCATAGGCGTTGGGTCCCTTGGGCCCTGCTCGGTACGTACGGGATCGTATTCGGTAGTGATACCACCATTTCAGATCCGCCGTCTGAAAACCGCTGAAGACGGATCAGGAAAACCATGAAAAGTGTACCAGTGGACGAGTTTTTTTTCAAACCCCAGGGGTCATTCTGATTCGTCCGAGTTATGACGCCCCCCGTCCGGAGGGCCGGATCCAGGCCAGGAATTGGGGCGATTAAGCGGCGTCCGGGTCAGTCAGCAACATCACGCACTCGAACGTCCTGCCGTCCACCTTGAGCGTCAGGGGGGTGTCGAGAGCCACGTGGGCGGTGTATTTGAACTGGGCGGCCTTGGGTTTTTGGTCCAACATCCGCCAGTTGAAAAAGTCGCCCTTGTCTTCGTCCAGAGTAATGTAGTTTATGCCTAACGTGGTGATATTATGAAAAAAATGGGATCCTTGGGACGGTTCGGCCTTCAGTTGCGGGTGGCCCGTTTCCACCATGGCGCCCACGGCGGAAATGTCCTCCCAGGCCACGGGGATTCCCAGCCACCGGTCGGCGGACCCCCATCGTCCGGGTCCGACCAAGAGGTATGGCCGGTTCCGTTCCAGAAGATGGGCGTTCAGGCGGCCGATTTCGCGGGCCACTTCGGGGGTGGCGGATGGATCGAAGGTATCGGGGCGGACAAAAAGGATATCCCGGATATCGGTTCGTATGCCGTTGCCCAAAGCCCGGGAGGAATAGCAGAAGGCTTGTCGTTTTTCGTCTTCGTTAATATCCACTAGAGACTGGCCTTCCCGGGCGGTCATGGGCCGTAGCTGTAAAACGGCGAACTGGGGACGGCCGCCATCCGAGGCGAGGTTGACCGAAAATTCCAGTTCAACCTGGCAACCCATGCCTTCAACGCCCAAAGCGAGCACATCCTGGAGGATATCCGCCAAGGGAAAGGTTTTATATTTCAGCAGGGAAGCGAAGGTGAGCACCCGGGGTCCCGGGATGGTGGTGGTATCCCGCAGGCGGTGTTCTTCGTGAATATAAGTGCTGGCCAGCAGGCGGACGGCGGTTTCGTCCACGGCATCCTGAACTTCGCGCCGGGCCAGGGTGATTTCGTCCCGCAGCCCCAGGTGGGGACAGGGCGTGTCCAACTGAAGGGCGTAAAAATAATTTTGGGCGTTGCGCAATACGTCGTCCACCGAACTTTTTTGAGGCATCAGGTCGGGGTACCGGGGGCAAAAGCGAAGCGCTTTTTTGCCGTCCATAACCTGCTTGCCCAAACCCAGGGCAATAACGGCGATCCCGTCTTCGGACCGCATCCGGGCAAAGGGGTAATAATTGTACGACTGTGCCACGCCCGAAACAGCCGGGTACCAGAACGATCCTTCCCGCCGGCCCACCACCCGTTGGATCACCACGGCCATTTTTTCCTCTTCGGTCCGGTGCCCCACCCGATGAGAAAAGGCCTTGGGTCCCTTGAAGTACGTGGATGCCCAGACCAGGCGGACGGCTTCGAGCAACTGAGCCAGCCGCTTCTGGGGGTCCGGATCGTCGTTGGGCAGCATATACGTTTTATACAAACCGGCGTACGCACGGTATTGGGCGTCTTCCAGAAGACTGGACGACCGGACCGCCAGCGGGTACCGGGCCACGGCCAGAAAGGCGGCCAGATCGGTAACGATCCCATCCGGCATGGGCGCGTTCAGAAAAGCGCGGGCTACGTCCTGATCGGAAACATCGGCCTTGGCCAGGGTTCTCAAATCGCTTCGTTCGACGAATACTTCGAAAGCTTCGGTGGTGATGACCATGGTTTGGGGCACATGGATGTCCACCTGCCGGTACTTGCGGAAAATATCCGATCGGCGCTGAAGAAAGGCGGAAACAAAGGCCAACCCCCGGGCCTTGCCCCCCAGGGACCCCTGGCCGATCTTCCAGAATTCGGTGTCGGCGTCCAGGTCCCGGGCTTCGAAATTCACCACCACGCCTTTTTGACGGCGCATCCGCCGGCCGTGGATCAGGGCCACCAAGTGCTCCCGATGGCTCTGAATGTTGGGAAAATCATCCTCCCGGATCGGCCGGACCCGCGACGCCAGATCGATTTCGGTGCGGGCGAACAGCCAGCGGGAAAAATCGTTCCGGGTGGTATGAAACGTGAACGAATCTTCGGGAATCCGAGCCAGGTGGATTTCCATGGACCTCAGGTTCCGGGCCCGGGCGATCTCCCAGCCGTCCGGACGGCGGAAAATGAAATCTCCAAAGCCCAGGTATTCCTGAAAAAATGCCCGCACTTCATGATGCAGGGTGGGCGAATTCTTATCCACGAACACCGCCGGGATCAACGCGGCTTCCGCCGCGTTCCGGGGCGCGGAACTGGTGAGTAACAGGGGGATATCGAACCGTTCCCGCCGGATTTTTCTGAGCAGGTCAATCCCCGCCCGATCCGCCAGACGTCCGCTCTGGGGAAACCGGACATCGGAAATCACGCCCAGAACAAACGGTTCGAACTGGTTGAACAGAGTGATCGCCTCTTCGTAACATTTGGCCACCAGAACCTTGGGCCGGGCCCGCATGGCCAGAAGGCGGTGCTCCTCGTTAAGCCCTTCCTCCATGACCGACTGAGTCTGAAGCACCAATTCCTTGTACAAAATCGGCAGCAGCGAAGAGCGGTACACCGGGGAATCCTCGACGAAAATAATCACCCGGATCCCGGCTACCTGAGTGTCCCGGGCCACGTTCATCTGATCTTCGGCGTTTTTGACCAAGGCCAAAAGAAGGTCCGTGTTCCCGTTCCAAACGAACACGCCGTCGATGGCCTGGGATTCCTTTTCTTCCAGGCCGCAATTCTGATCCGGAAGCCCCATATGACTCAGGAGCATCACTGGCAGGTCCGGGGCCAGCCGCTTGATCCGGTCGCCGATGGCTTCGGCCTGGATATGGGCCTCCCGAGGCATCACGATGACCAGATCGAATTTCTTTTCCTTCAAGGCCGCCAGGGCCTGGTCCAAGGAGGAAACCCAGTTGAGGCGGGGGGGATGGCTGAGGTTGAGGCCCCGGTATTCGTTGATGATCCGTTCGGAAAGACGGCCGTCCTCCTCCATGATCCAGGCGTCGTACGGGCTGGAAATCAGGAGAATCTCACGAATCTTCCGGAACATGAGTTCATGAAAAACCTTGAACCGGGACCCCGGTTCACCCCGGATCGCGTCCACGTCCACCAGCATCTGGTTTCTCCCCGAAACGAGTACGGGCCTGGGACCCCACGACCCGTCACCCTCAATCTACTCTTGACGAGTTCCCTGGGTCAACCATGGTTTGGAGTCTTAAAGCGTCTTGCGCCCTGGCCGCCTGAATCTTCCCGAATAACGGAATTATTTCAACTTTTCAATTAGTTGCTTGGATTTCATGAAGCCGGCCCCCTCTTCTTCCAAGACCCGCTTATAAAAATCGCAGGTGGTACAGCTGGCCATTTTCATCGCGAAGGCGCCCTGAACCTTCCCACCGCAAAAGGTTCCGGTGATCACCCAACAGCTCCGGCCGCCGTTGAAACCACCGTTCAGCCCCTGGGCCTTGGTTTCCGAGGCGGCCGGACAAATGCCCAAATCCGGCACTTTGGCGCCGCCGGGTTGGCGTCCGCACTTCTTGAATTCCCAACAGTTCATCTTGGCCAAATCGCACCTCCGGAAGTTGTATTCCAACACGCATATTATCTCTTAAAATATAAAAAAAGAAAATAGGGCGAGTAATGGACCGGT
>JAGVGV010000512.1 GCA_020056895.1 Deltaproteobacteria bacterium | reverse complement strand
GGGAGGTGCTTGAATGCGGGGATTAAAAAGCTTTGTGGGGCGGTTTATGGCGCTCATGCTGGGGCTGGGGTTGCTGGTTGGGTTGATGGCCCTGCCCGAACCGGTCCGGGCCGGGGACCTGGACATCACCATCAGCCAGGACGCCTTGCAGCGGCTGTTCCAGGCGGTGATGCCCTATAAATTCCGGACCGCCTTGGTGGCGGGCCAGGAAGCGGACATCACCCTTTCGAACCCGGCCGTGGAAATGGTTCCGGGCCAGCCGGGGCAGGTCTTCGTGGGTCTGGATTTTATCGCCAAGGTGGAATTTCTGGGCATGGCGCCCATCAGCGGCCGGGCCAAACCCCAGGCCAAATTCCAATACGATACCAAGAAGGGCCAGCTAAAGATCACGGTGGCCGATCTGGCCATCAAGGGGATTCCCGTGGATCGGTTCATCGAACCGATTTACCTGCCCCTGACGTCCAACGACCCGATTCAACTCCAGGGCCGCCAGATTCAGATCCAGGTGAAAAACGCCCAGACCCAGGTGACCGACGCGGGCCTGGTGCTGATGCTCGATTATAACTTCGTGCCCGTGGCCGGGGCCGCGCCGAAAAAGACGAAATAGCCCGGCCGCCTGATCCGGGCGGAAAAGGACCGGAGGGGCGAAGGACGCCTTCGCCCTTGGGCCGGGTTTGGACTTATCCGCCATCGAACCGGCTTACAAGTTGTCGCGAATCCATTGGTTGGCGTAATCAAAACCCATCTGGGATACATTGTTCAATACCTGTTTGGCTTGTACCGTTAATAGCACCAAGTCAAACAGCTGCAGTACCGCTCTGAAATGGTTGTCGCTTCCTCTTTCAATGGTTCCGGAGGCCAAGGCGATTTCAAGTCCGATCCGCAATTCGCTGGGGGGGATTTCCGTCAAGGTCCGAGACCCTCGTTCTCTTGGCAAGACCATGGGGCCGCCCGCTATCCGGACGATGGAGTTCAAATAACCACCGGATTGCGATTCGTCCACCACTTCCAGCATTTTCTCCTGAACGGCGTGATGAAGAGCGCTGTTCAACGTGCTTTTAAGTCCTCCACCCATTCTTTTGATTCCACAACCCCGAAGGTATAGATCGTAGGCCCGTTTGACGAGCATGGGTCCTTCTACGTCGATTATCTGGCACAGTCCCTCGGCGACTCGCTCCTTGTCGACGTTTCTCGGGTCGCCTTCCACCGCGCCCTGGAATTCGGTATAGGGCCGAAGCAATCGCGGAGGCACCCCCGTCAAGAGGGGTTCCAGTGTAACTGGTTCGTTCGAAATAGCGACGGATCGTGCCTGGGCCGGATCAATAACGGGAGCAGGGGCCGGGGATAAGTCCTCGGCCGGTACGGGTGGTAATTCATCGGATTGCGAGGTGGAGGAGGAATCGGATTCCTCCACCATGGCCGGTTCACTGGTTTCGGAAGGAATGTTTGCGTCGCTGCTTTGACGTCGAATGGCTTCGGTCTCCCGTTGGGCCCTTGTTTCCGCCAGCAATTGTTCCAGCCGTGCGTGCAGTTTTTCCAAGGCCCCTTCCGCGTCGTGCCACCAATCCGTGGACCAGACGCGATGTATTTCCCACCCCAGGCCCCGAAGAACGTTTTCCCGCAATTTATCGCGATCCATGGCCGTCGCGGAACGATGATAGGTGGCGCCGTCGCATTCCACGCCGGCCAAATACCGGCCCGCCGCGTCCGGATCCACCACTCCCAAGTCCACCCGGAATGAGGAAACGCCAACTTGGGGATGGACGACCCATCCCTTGCGGATCAAGGCCTTGCCTACTTCCTCTTCGAATTTGCTTTCATAATCTCCAATAGACCCTTTTATTTCGGCGGAAAGAGCCTTGGGACCCCGCTCGGCGAATTCCAGGAAGTGCTTCAGGTCCCTCACGCCCTGGGCCCGGGTTCTCGAAAGGTCGAATTGTTCGGGGGAAAGGCTTGAAAAAACAAATAGCTCATGGCGGGCCCGCGTGATGGCCACGTTCAGGCGGCGTTCGCCTCCATCCCGGTTCATGGGCCCAAAATTCATCGAAACATGGCCGGCGGGATCGGGCCCGTAGGTCAGAGAAAAGTACATGATGTCTCTTTCATCTCCCTGAACGTTTTCCAGGTTCTTGACGAAAATGGGCTCAAGCGCCTCTTCCGAAAAGTACGGTTCAATCTCCGGCGATTTCTTCCTTTCGGCATCCAGAAGGTCCTCTATCAATCGCTGTTGTTCGGCGTTGAAGGTCACCACGCCGATGGTTTTACGGGATTCCCCATGCTCCGGATTCTTCAGCAAAGCGATCATGTGGTCAACGAGCGCCCGAGCCTCGGGCCGGTTGACTCGGGCCGCGCCCTTTTCGTAAACCCCGCCATCCACCACCATCAGATGAACGGCGCGGCTTTTGGTTACCGGGGACGGAAAAGTGACCAAGTGGCCGTCATAGTATTTATAGTTGGAAAAAGCGATCAGGTCTTCGTGCCGGCTGCGATAATGCCAGCGGAGTTTCAACGTTGGCAGGCCGGCGCTCAGGCATTCATCGAGTATGCTTTCAAGGTCGCCCAAAACATCCGACGGGTCTTCCGTCTCGGCGTCGGCCCGGTCGAAAAAGGACGTTGGGGGCAATTGTTTGGGGTCGCCGACCATGACCACCTGGTTTCCTCGGGCCATGGCCCCGATGGCGTCCCAGGCGGGAATCTGCGATGCTTCGTCGAAAACCACCACGTCGAAGAGCGGGTTATCGGCGGGCAGGTATTGGGCAATGGAAAGGGGGCTCATCAGGAGGCACGGAGTAAGTTGTTTGACCACGCTTGGGATTCTGCTCATCAGTTCGCGAAGGGGGATATGTCTTCTGGTTTTTTGCATTTCGTGGCGCAAAAGACCCCACTCTTGGTTCCGGATATCGATCTCCTGATGGGCATTGTTGATGCATAGTCCGGCGCGGATGGAGGCCTGAGTCAGTATCGTGAAATCGTCGGATATTTTCTGGAAATCGCGGATATCGTTTTCGTGCTGGATGGATACAAATTCGCGGAGCACATCGTCCTCCTCCACGACGGCTTCCATCCACCACCGGGCATAAGCAGCCTCAAATGCTTTCCCGGCATCTCCGATGCGAACGGTGCCCTTTTCCATCGCCTCCAACAGTGCCCGGAGCCCCTTAGCGGTTGCCTGGTCCTGGGCTTTCCGCCAGGCGCACCACGCGTGCAATTTGGACCGAAAGGGAAGCAGGCTTCGGCATCGTTTTGAAACGTGCTTTATCGATTCGGAGGTCAATTCATCTTGTTCGGATAAGCGAAGACCGGCCAATTGGGAAAAGGTCCCTAAGGCATCTTGGTACCGATTGGTGCCGGATAGAATGTCTTGACCCAGTTGGATAAATGATCCCGTGGATTCGAGCAGATGGCGATGTTGGGCGAGCAAGGCTTTAAGGGCGTTCTCGAAAATGGAACGTCCGTCCGCGCCTCCGTTCAGTTTATCGATAGCTTGGCAAAGAATTCGATGCAAGGAAAACGAAAATTCAATCTGGTCGGCACGTGTTCCGAATCCTTCCCATAACCCATTGGTTTTATCCCTTAAACCATCCAGACGTTCAATGTTCATTTCCAATTCCCGAATGCGTTTCATTCGGTAATAATCGTTCATTGGCGACCGCCCTAGGGCGCCGGTCCCGATCGCTTCAAATCCCACGTCAACCCAACTGGTTCTGGAAAAAACCGACGACAGCGCGTCTTGAAAGGCCAACAGGGTTTGCATTTGTTCGGCATTGGTATCAAGCCCGTTCCAATGGCCCTCCGTAATGGCCGTAAGATCGGAAAGTCCGTTTATTTGTGAGGTCAG
>JAGVGV010000295.1 GCA_020056895.1 Deltaproteobacteria bacterium | reverse complement strand
GAAGTCCCTTCAGCCGTGGCCATCGCCGATATTCTGGCTCAGGAGTGCGACTTTTTTTCCCTGGGCACCAACGACCTGATCCAGTACTCCCTGGCCATCGACCGGGTGAACGAACGAGTGGCTCATATGTACGATCCGCTCCACCCCGGCGTCTTACGGATGATCCAATCCGTGGTCCAGGCCGGCCATACGGCGGGCATCAAGGTCAGCGTTTGCGGCGAAATGGCCGGCGACCCCACTTCCGTGCCCATCCTGATCGGCATGGGGCTGGACGAACTGTCCATGACCTCGCTGGCCATCCCCCGCATCAAGCGCCTGATCCGCATGGCCACCGTGGAGGAATGCCGCGAATATCTTCATACCGTCCTGAGGCTCCGAACCGCCGTGGACGTTCACCGCTTCGTGGACGAAGTGATCGTTCCGCGCTTCAGCGACACCTTCGACCGCGCCGGCCAGGAATTCTGACCGCCGCCGCGAAGGGCCGGCCCCGCAATCAAACGGCCGGCCCCATGGAAACCAATCGTCATGGCCAAGAAAAAACCGCAAGACCCCGATGAGGGGCGGATTATTGTCTGCCGGAACAAGAAGGCCCGCCACGAATACTTCCTGGAAGACCGTCTGGAAGCTGGCATGGTGCTTTCCGGCGCCGAAGTGAAAAGCCTTAGGCTGGGCAAGGCCAACCTGACCGATTCGTACGCCCGGGTCACCGACCTGGAAGTCTGGCTGGTGAACCTCCACATCAGCCCGTACCCCTGGGCCCATAACGGCAACCACGATCCGGAACGGCCCCGCAAGCTGTTGCTCAAGCGCAAGGAAATCCGGAAGCTGTATGGAAAAACTCAGGAACAGGGCCAGGCCCTGATCCCCCTGGTCATTTATTTCAAGAACGGCTGGGCCAAGGTGGAGCTGGCTTTGGCCAAGGGCAAAAAAACCCACGACAAGCGGGAAGACGTGAAAAAGCGGGAAGCGGACCGCGAAATGTCCCGGGCCTTGCGGCATCGCCATAAGGAATATTGACCGGCCGCCAGAGAGCCGTCAGAACGTTACGGATACGACCTTCCAAATTTCCGGGCATTGATTGGCGATTTTCATGGTGAGCGTCTGACACGTAATGATGGCGTCCTTGTAATCTTTTCTAATGGCCAGGGCCGTCAGCGAGGAAGGGGCCACCAACCCCCGGCCAAAGGATGTCATCCCCAGGTAACCGTAAAGATTGGGATACCGGGTTTTGAATACCTCTTCGTGGTGTTTGTTGATGAAGACGGGCAACTGGCCGCCCATTTCACCCTTCTCCACCAGCGATTCGATGGTCGTCCAATTGTCCCCGAATTTGATCTGCCGAACCGTTCGGAATTTCATTTTCGGGAGCCCCAGCGGGCCTTTTTTCCAATTGTCCTTATCAAACGGGTTAAAGGTTCGTTGAGACAGCTTGCCAATGTACACCTTTTGATGCATTTCCTTGAATTTGTCTTCCAACGAGTACATTTCATCGTAAATTTTCAATATGGCGTCGTTGGTCAGGTCCAGCGTGTTGCGCAGTTCGACCCCCCAGTTCGTCAAGGCCTGCTCCGCCAGATGGCGGGTGACGAGGCCTGGCCCAACTACGCAATCTTCGCCTTTCCACTGGGCGTTCCCCACCAAGGTGGCATGCTTCCCGGGCATGAGCAGCACGTACTTGTTCGTAACCCCCTTGGCGACGCCGGGCAGAACCGGGCTGAACAGCGTCGATCGTTCGTCAATAGCGTATACGCCAATGAAATTCTGAACGTTTTTTTGTAAAATCGTCTGCGTGCCCTTATACGCGCCCATCAGTTTATCACCGCCGGGCACCGGGTCGAAGGCGAAGATGTTCACGACCGTTTTGGGGTATTTTTTATAGAGCATATTGGCGAAGAGGATGCACTCGGCCCCGCCCCGGCTCCAACCCACCAGGTTCGCCACCTTGGGTACGGTATCCCCGCGCAGTTTCTGGATGAGGTTGTAATTCAGCTTCATCCAGTCGGTCCAATCCTCCTCTTTCAGTTGAATCTCACCTTCAAAAACGGCCATGGCGTGGTTGAGATTGTCCATTTTGCCCGCGCCTAAGGCCGAGCCCAAACCCTTGGCGTATTTCGTGCTCTTCACCCATCGCTGGCTGAGCTGCAGGTTGCCGCTGCCCGGACCATCCACCACGATCCAATCCACGAACTCCATGCCTTCGTGGTGCTTGGCCAGAACGGTGACCAGTTCGCCCTGATGATACGATTCGTATTTCCTGTAATCGTAACTGTTGCTTCCCGTACCGCAAAAAAACACGGTAAAAACATCGTGGGCCATTTTCACATTCTCTTCGGATTAGCTGTCAGGTCAAGCTGTTAGGTTGATCGATCAACGGCGCGGACAAGGGTATGGGTTCAGGCTTTTCATGTGAATGAATGACCCTGGCGAAACCACGACAACCCGTCAGCCAGTGAGAGCCTCTCACGGAAACTGTCCGATTTTATGTCAATTCGGATAAACAATCAAGGAAACACGGAAGGATGGATACGGCGCCGCCTACGTATGAGGCTCCTAGGACGGGTCATGCGCTACGCCTTTTCATGATCCGCCGGGCGTGGCGCCCCCTCCGGCCCCGCCCCATCCGAGCCGTTCTTTCCCGTTGGCCTACTTGGTTTTCTTCAACACTCCCGTCGCACCCAGGCGGCGGTCCGGGTAGTACCAAAAAAAGTCCAATTGGCCCGGGATGATTTCCAGCAGAATCACCAGGCCGCCGTTGATGCATTTTTTCAACCCATACCCCAGTTTTTCCTCGGCCCGGATGTAGCTGCCGGTTTTTTCGACCACTTCCAGGATTCCACCGCAGTTCAGCGAAGGATAATCGATGGTTACCCGGCCCGGGGCCACGGTCACCTTGATGGACCAGCGGCTATTGTTGTCCTGAATGCCTTCCCCTTCCCACACCCCGGTCATGGAATCCGCGGCCAAGGCCGGGGGTCCGGCCGTAATAAAGGCGAAAAGCGCCGCGATTAAAACGAACGCGATATGCCTACGGGTCATAAGGGGCCTCCTTGGGGCCGTCGCCCGGCCCAATGGATATTCGCCGCTCCCCAACCTATTTTCCCGGCTCGAACGGGTGGTCCATGCCCGGGTCACTTTTTCTCCCGGGCGGCCCGGGCTTCTTCGACCACCCGGCGGGCGGCCTCGGCCGGATCGGCGGCATCCCGGATGGGCCGGCCCACCACCAGCAAGTCGGCGCCCGCCCG
>JAGVGV010000408.1 GCA_020056895.1 Deltaproteobacteria bacterium | reverse complement strand
CGAAGCTGAACGCGAAAAGCTGATTCATGAACTTCAGGCGGCCCTCCAGGAAGTCAAAACCCTTCGGGGATTCCTGCCCATCTGCGCGCACTGCAAAAAAGTACGGGACGATGAAGGCTACTGGCAGCAGATCGAAAGCTATATTCAGGCCCGGTCCGAAGCCCAGTTCAGCCACGGCATCTGTCCGGACTGTATGGAAAAATACTATCCCGAAGTATATGCGAAAATGAAAAAACACCAGAAGCGGGAAGGGTAGCCTGAACGGATCGGCCGCCTGGCCCATTGGGGGATCAGGCCGGTCGAATCCATTGGAACAAATGCAGATCCGCTGGATCCGAAGGCATTTGGATCACGCGGGAATAGGTGAAGCCCAGTTTTTCCAGCAGTCGGATGGACGCCCGGTTGCCCGGTGTGGTGAAGGCCGTCACGACGGACAGGCTCAGCTTTTCCCGGCCGTAGGTCATCACCGCTCGAGCCGCTTCCATGGCATACCCCTGGCCCCGATAATCAGGCAGAAAAGCGTATCCCAGGTCCGGAGCGTCCAGGAAATCCCTTTTCAACAGCCCGCACATACCGATCAGGTCCCCGGTTTCCTTCGATTCCACCCCGAACAGCCCATGGCCGTTTACCCGGTAGCTTTCAATCGGTCCGCTTAGAAGGTATTGGCCGGCCTGCTCCACGGTCCGGGCCCCCCGGTCGGCGATAAAGGCTATGTAATCCGGATCGAGCAATAGCCGGAGGGTGAACGGGGCATCGTCCAGAGTCAACAGCCGAATGGCCAGCCGGTCTGTATCAAGAGGCAACATGCCCGCCATGATAACCCATCCGGGCCGGAGGAGCAATGGCTGTTCCGGTTCGGCTGTTCTATCGAACGGAAGGCGCTTTTACCAGGCGTTCGTTTTTAATATCAGCTTGTTGGATGGAGCAGGCCGGGGCGAGGCGGGGGGTGAGGTTTATCAGCGGGAAATGGACGCGCCCATGAGTTTGGGAAAAAGCTTTTTCACCACGGATTACACGGATATCACGGATGAATCCGAAGACAATAAACCTGATTCCAAACGGTCCGTGTAAGGCCTGATTGCATTTTTTTGCTGGTTCCCAGGCTCTTGCTTGGGAACCAGAGGATTGTTAGGGGTGGGCTCAATAGCGGCCTTCCAAGCGCTCGGCCCAGCCTCTTTTCGACCGTCTTCCCGCTCTCTGAAACCGGCCGGCCCGGCCCTTTCCGGAATTCCGCTGGGCATAAATCAATTTTTTTGGTAGGCTGAGGGCATTTCAGATTGGATGGTTCGGGGAGCCCATCTCCAGAAAGGCTTGTGGGTCCCGGATTGACCGGCGGCGTCCGAGTTCTTTTTAGGAGAAGAGGCCAATGGGCGGCGGTGGGCGGATCACCCCCGGTGTTCCTCCGCGAAAGGCTTCCGTTGCCCGGAAAAGCGAAAATGGAGAAATATGAAAACCATGCCCAACCCGCCTCATTCGTTTCACATTCCCGTCATGGGAACCGGTTTCACCATCGATACACCCTTGCGCGTCGCCCGGTACGGCATCTCTTCCGTGATGTCCCTGGTGGACGACGTGCTGATCGAAAAGGTCCGCGAACATTACTGCCGCAAGCTCGGTGAGCCCTTCGAGCCCATTGCCGCCGCTGAAGAGGATGCCCGAGCCCGCCGCATCACCGCGTACCTGAACCTGGTGGACCGCCAGGTCCATCGCCAGGTTCGGGAACTCCAGGAATCGGCCTTTGAAAACGGGGACATCCGCCGCTATTTCGAAATGCTGCCGGATTCACCGCTCAAACAATCGTACCAGGACATGCTGGCCGCCGCCGATCCCGCGGAAAAAACCCGAATCCAGCAAATGCTCCGGCCCAAGGCCGTTCCCGGAAGCATCGACGTCAATATCATGACCAAGCTGGACCGGGACGCGTACCTGGGGGGACAAAAGCAGGCCCCCGAAGCGTCCGATGCCTTATCCGCCCTCAGGGGGTTCGCCGGCAGCACCCTTCGTTCCGCCATCGTGTTTTCCGCCGGTTTCAATCAGCGGTTGTACAGTTATGCCGCCCGGTTCGCCGACTTTTTCCCGGACGAAACCGGCGGCTTCAAAAAAAAGATCATCCTCAAGGTCAGCGATTACCGATCGGCCGAAATCCAAGGAAAATTCCTGGCCAAAAAAGGCCTTTGGGTATCGGAATACCGGGTGGAATCGGGCCTCAACTGCGGAGGGCACGCCTTCGCTACGCAGGGCCATCTTTTGGGTCCGGTGCTCGAAGAATTCAAACGGAAACGCCGTGAACTAACGGAAATACTTCACGAAATCTATATCAAGGCCCACCGGGCCATGGGCCGGACCGCGACCGACCAGCCGGCCGAAGTTCGCCTAACCGTTCAAGGCGGCATCGGAACAGCCCTGGAAAACGATTTCCTGTTGAAATACTACCAAGTGGATGGAACCGGCTGGGGTACGCCTTTTCTGCTGGCGCCGGAAGCCACTCAGGTGGACCCGGTCCATTTGGAACGCATCCGGACCGCCGGGGAAGGGGATGTGTATTTGAGCGAGTGTTCGCCGCTGGGGGTTCCCTTCTGGAATTTGAGGTCCTCCGGGAGCGAAGAAGCCCGGCGG
>JAGVGV010000603.1 GCA_020056895.1 Deltaproteobacteria bacterium | reverse complement strand
GATCGATATACTGGCCAAAGGCGCCGGCCACGAAAAAGCGGTCGACCCCGCTGAAATCCATGCCCACGCTGGCCACCACGGTGCTTAAAATGGTGTACATGCCGGCCTTCGACCGGGTGAGCACGTCGATCTCCACTTCGGATAGGGTGATCGGCGCCCCGTGGGCGGTATCTTGAGCCGGAACCAGAACGAACGCCGGCCCTTCATCCGTTTCGATCCGCCTGGGGTGACCGGGAGCCAGAGTCAACCGGCCCCGAACATCGATCAGACCCGAAAGAAACAGTTCGGCGAACAGGTCGATCAGACCCGATCCGCAGATTCCCTTGGGTTTTTCGCCGCCAATGGTCCGCCAAGTGGGTTCGCCCGTGTCCCGGTCGATCCGAACCCGGTCGATGGCCCCGGGTCCGGCCACCATGCCTTGGGACGCCACGCCGCCTTCCAAGGCTGGCCCGGCGGCTCCGGCCGCGCCCACCAGCCAGTCCTTTTGCCCCAGCACCACTTCGGCGTTCGTCCCCACGTCCACCAGCAGCCGGGGGGCTTCGGCCCGGGAAAAGCCCGCCACCACCAGGCCCGCGATCAGATCCCCCCCGAAGTACGACCCTTTGTTGGGCAGGATAAAGAGGGGGGCTTCGGGGGTCAGGTCGAGCCCCAGATCCCGAGCCCGGAGGTCCCGAGGCTGGTTGACCACCGGCACATAAGGTTCCCGGATCAAGGTCCGAACGGGCAGGCCCAACAGAAAATGAGTCATGGACGTGTTGCCGGCCAGCGAACCCGCCACCAGATCGTAGGGCTGAATTCCCCGAAGCCGGCAGAGTTCATGAATCCCTTGATTGATGCCGCCCCTCAGAGCCGAGACCAGCACGTCCAACCCCTGGCCGCGTTCGGCGAAATGGGCCCGGGTCAAGATGTCGGCTCCGTATGCGGTTTGGGGATTGGCGAGGGTGATTTCTTCGATCACCAGCCCCTGGGCGAGGTCCACCAAGGCCAGGACCAGGGTGGTGGACCCCACGTCCACGGCCAGACCGTAGGGCGCCCGGTCGGTTCCCGAACAATCCACCCGGACCAGACGGGCTCGGGAGCCCTCCTTATGGCCGGCCACCCAGACCGAGGTGGGTTCCGATCCGAACAGGGGACCAAGATCAGCGGCCAGGGTAAGGGGTACGGCCACGTCCTCCACGTCCCAGGCCTTGGCCGCCATCCGGGCCAGCCGTTCGGCCAGGCCGGTGTTGTCCCGAAGGCTGGGGGGGGGCACGTTCACCCGGGCGGATAGGACCAGCGGCGAATGATCCAGGCCCATGGCGGCGGTATCGATGGCTGTGTTCGGCGCGTTCATGGCCCTCCCGGTTAGCAGGTTTTATAGGGATTGTCCATCCTTAAACCATTGATGGCCATGGACCGGATGGTTCGGGCCCATGAGCCGGGCCGGTTTGGCGAGGGAAGGGGCGCGGAGACATGGGCGGCGCTCAGGAGGGATGGCAATAGTTTTCCGTGGGCAAATATTGGATGGAATCTGAGTGAACGTTCAATTTCTTTTGATTTATCCTTTTTTCGGAGAAAATCTCTCTTTTTTTCAAAATACCCCTTGCGCTGGAGCCGGGGATGGTTTATATTTTAAGCCATGGGGCGGGATCGTGAACCGAACGAACCCATAAGCGGATCGGAGCCGCGTGGCTCCTCGAGAGAGTGAAGCGCAAGATCCGCTCCCGGCCGATCGGCGGTCGTGTGGGCACCCGTGAGAGAACACTTTAACCGGTTCCGCTCCCATTCCTCCAAACCGGCCCGTTCTGGGCCGGTTACTATTTTGGGGGTTCGGATTCCCGTCCATCGCGCCGGACCCGGACCGTTCCATTCCCTTCTGAACCCTTCGTTCCATTTTCTATCCGGCTTAACCCCGACCGATTTCCCGGCCCTACGGTTCCACTCCCCTTCGGCCACCAGCCTTGGCCCCTTCTCCATATCGAGCACGCCCCTCGTCCCTCTCCGGATCGGACCGGTACGATGGGCCCAACATTTTTTCGTGCGTCCCCTGGCTTTTTCAGGGATTCTCTTTTCATCCTTGGGGTTTTTAGGTATAGAGTGACGCCCTAGCAGGCGGACTGCCGCGTGGAGGTTTGTACGATGCCGGATCTGACGAATTACGGTTTCATTGGTGGCGGAAACATGGGCGAAGCTCTCATCAAGGGGCTGATCGCCAGCGGGAAGGCTCAGCAGGATCACATCTGGGTTCACGACGTGAATCCATCCCGGCTGGTTCACCTTACGCGGGAATACCACATCCAGATGTCCGAAGACAACGTGGACCTGGTGCGCCGATGCGGGATCGTCGTTCTGGCGGTCAAGCCGCAAAACATGGAAAAAGTGTTGATGGAAGTGGGGCCGTCGTTGTCCGATCAGCACCTGGTGATTTCCATCGCCGCCGGCATTACCCTCAACAAACTGCAGTCCGCCATTTCCGCGTCCACGCCGGTGATCCGGACCATGCCCAATACCCCGGCCCTGGTCATGGCCGGGGCTACGGCGCTGGCGCCCGGGGCGTTCGTGAACGAATACCACATGGCCTTGGCCCGAGACCTGTTCGAATCCGTGGGCTTGGCGGTGGAAGTGGAAGAAAAGTACCTGGATATCGTGACCGGTTTGTCGGGCAGCGGCCCGGCCTATGTGTTCGTTTTGATGGAGGCCATGGCCGACGGCGCGTTGCGGATGGGTTTGCCTCGGGCGGCGGCCCAGTTACTGGCGGCCCAGTCGGTTTTGGGCGCGGCCAAGCTGCTTTTGGAATCGGGCCGGCATCCCGGGGAATTGAAGGACATGGTCACGTCGCCCGGAGGCACGGCCATCACCGGCCTTCATGCGCTGGAAAAGGGCGGATTCCGAGGCACGATCATGGATGCCATCGCCGCCGCGACCAATCGGTCCCGGGAATTGGGATCGAAGTAGGTCCAGCCCATCGTCGGTTCCGATCGGGGGCGGGGCCCGGCCTCGCCCAACCCACCTTTTTCCCCGCAAGCCATTCTTTTTTCCGGTTCCCGAGCTCCGGCTTTGGAACCGGACCTTTTTTCGCCCAAATCACGCCAAGTTGCAATCCAATGAATCCGGGTAGATGGAACTTGATATGAGCCGGTAGGGGCGGTGGCCGAGCCACGCCGGCCAATGGACCCCTCTTGCGTTTCGAGGGCGGGAGGTATAATCTGATTTCTGGTAAGACCAGCAACCGGCTGGATAGACTTCCGCCACGGAGCACCCACCCCATGGAACTGTCCCTCGCCCCCCTTCGGGCCGAAAGCCTCAAAAACCTTTTCGTCACCCGTTTCGAGGAACTTATTCTTTCCGGAGGCCTGAAAATAGGCCAAAAACTC
>JAGVGV010000188.1 GCA_020056895.1 Deltaproteobacteria bacterium | reverse complement strand
GCAGACCGAGCACCAGGTGCTCGGACACCACCGGCCATAAATCGATCTCTTCGCCCGAATAGGCTTCCTGGTTCAGCGCGTCGGCTTCCAGTTCCTCTTCGGGACCCGAATCCACCGCCGGAACGAAGATCAATACCACGTCCTCGGCCACGGAGTGATCGTATTCTTCCAGGCATCGGGCGCAGGCCTGACGGATCCGGGCTTCCACCCGGCCCCGGACCACCACCTTCTGGCCCGCCTTTTCCAGCCGCAACCGGCCGGTCAAAGGGCCTGCCAACCGCATCTCGTCGCCGGTCTGGTTTCCCAGCCGTTCCTCGGCCTCGTGAGCCGGAAGGTCCAGGTTGTATGTGAGCCCATCCGGCCCGATGTCCGCTATTTTGATCTTCAAATCCATTCTTCCCGCCTTGGGTGAACAAGACACTGTATGCAAAAAATGGTCAATGTCAAGCAAAAATCGCCTTTGAGTCCATGGGGTTGCCCCAGCGGGAGGAAAACCGGCCGGCGGGGGATTTCCTTTTTTTATAGTCCCATGGCGGCGTTGGATTGGGCGCTGACCAAATTCCCCGGCCGGCTTCCCGAGCTTGGTTTTCCAATTCCCGATACTTCGGGTCCTGATTGTACCGCCGGTACTGCCAGGCCAGACCAGCCTGGAGCAGGACCTCGGCCAGGTCGGCGCCGTCGGGCAGGGTAACGGCGGCCACCAGCCGGCCGTACCGGTCCCGGTCCACCACCCGCAGGCGGACTCGTTGGCCATGGGTGAGTTTTAGGCAGAGTTCCAAGGCTTCCCGGTGAAATGGCTGGCCTTGTTCCGGCGCGTCGATGCCGTATACCCTGATTTTGTATTGCGAGCGTTCCGACCGGACCTTGAAGGTGTCGCCGTCGGCCACCCAGATCACCACTCCGGAAAAATCGTCGGCCGGGCCGGACGAGAACCCCCAGCCCCACCAAAAGCTCACCAGAAGGACCAAGCCCATGATCCCCCAGCCGATCCGTTTCCACGCGCTCATCCCCGCCTTCGCCTTTCGCGGCCCATGCCCGGCCGCCATGGAGGCCGGATTCCTCATACTCCGGAGGCGGGAGGTTTGTCAAACCGGGTTGGGAGGATCGGCGATCAGGCGCGGGGCAAACCGGGATGGTTGAACGGCGTCGCCGGGGTAAGCCAAAAGCGGAGGGAGAAGCCACAATTACCCATATGTATTCGCGGGGGCTGGATATAAGATATATCAGGGATTGGATGATGCTTCGTGCGCCAAAGGCTGACGTACCCTATTCCATAAGATTGGAAAAAATGAGGCGCACGGAAGGATGAACGGCGTTCAGGAGATGGAACAATTCTATAACAATTCGATTTCATGAACAAATTTCATTTAAAAGAAAAAATCGTCCCGACCCAAAAAAAACTTGCTTTTTCGGGCCGGGATGGGTATATTCTTTTTCACCCGTTCCATAGCGGTTGGGATTATTATACAATCCCATTTCTTCCCACTTAGCCGCCGTGAGCCCTCGACCATGCCCCCTTTAAGGTCGGGGTCAACTCACGGCGGCCCCTCCTTTTGTACCCTATTGATTCTTGTTCATCCCTATATAACCAACCCAATCCCTACGTTTCGTCATCCCTGGGGGGAGGTTTTCCGGCGGGCTTTGCCCCAAGCCCAGTCGGCCACGACTCCCTTTCCAGGATTTGGGAGGCCTTTCCTGAGGTCCGGTGACCCCGGGCCATCCTCCAGGCCGTTCCATGCGGCGTTCTATAAAGTTCAGCGTCGGCGGCCATCCGGGTTTCACCCCAAAAGGGAACGTTGTCCCATCCCTTATGTTCCAATCCGGCGCCAGCCGCGAAAATTCATGTGATCCGTTAGCAAGCCTAATGCATTTCGGGGAAGGAGACAATTGGGGAAAGCCGGAAAAGGGATCAGGGAAAACCTGATTTTTTAAGACGTGATTCCATGGGCGCCGCGTTCAAAGTGAACGATGGTCCCCGCCCCGGGCCGTCGCCGCGGGCCGATACCGTGTTCAATCGATATCGATCAGCCCTTCCCGGATGGCCCAGCGGGTCAGGTCGGCGATGCTTTTCACTTTTAGTTTTTCCATCAGCTTACGGCGGTGGGTTTCCACGGTTTTGACGCTCAGGTGGAGCCGGTCGGCGATGTTCTTCGTGGTCTGCCCCTGAGCCAGCAGAATCAGGACTTCCCGCTCCCGGGCCGTGATCTGCCGCGAGGAAGGAACTTCGTCGTCCGCATGGATCCGGCGAAAATCATCGATCACCACGCCGGTGACTTCCTTGCACAAATACTTGCCTCCGGACACCACGGCCCGAATGGCTCCGGCCATTTCATCGAAAGCGCAATCCTTAATGAGGTATCCGGACGCGCCGGCCTGGAGCATACGGACCACGTACCGCTTCTCCTTGACCATGGTCAGAGCCAACACCTTGATATCGGGATGGTTTTCCACGATCTCCCGAGTGGCTTCGATCCCTCCCATGTCCGGCATGGAAACATCCATGAGCACCACGTTGGGCTTGAGCTGGGCGGCCATCTGGACGGCCGACCGGCCATTGCCCGCTTCGCCCACCACTTCGAACCCCAATTCTTTTTCGATCAGGCTGCGAATACCTTCCCTGAGGATTTTGTGATCATCGGCCAGAAGAATCGTGATGCTCATAACCGCCTCGCCGGGCCGCCTCCGGAGTCCATCGGGATCGGTGGCGCCTCAGGTCTTGTTCCAGTTCACCCAGGATGTGAACCAAAGCCTGGTTCCATCCCGCGACCAAATCTTCCGTTTGGATGTCTTTAATAGGTATCGCATGCCGGTAGGATTTCCGCAAGTCGATGGTGGCTCGGGGAGGGGAAGGGTCGAGGACGAAAAACTGGATTTCAAGAACGGCCTGGGGGGCGTTGGGGTTCTGGTAATCGCCGTACAAGGCCGGTACCTGGGCTTCGAGGACGAAATCGGCCAAGGCCTGGCCGGGCTGGTCCTGAACGGCGCCGAACAGGCCGGCCGAATCGATCCACCGCCGGGTTTCCTCGGCGATCATGGCGCCAGGTGAAATGAGGAATTCGTTATAAAAATCAGATTGATACCGCGATGGTTCGTTCCGGTACACAAACCCCTGGCCGCTATACCGGGGCGACACCGAAAAGGACCGGACCAATAAAAGGGCCCCCTTGTCCACGGGCGCCAGCACCTGAGACCGCCGGGCTTCCAAGGCCCATTGCCGCCGTTCAGGGCCGTCGCTGGTCCGAAACACGGCGCAGCCGGCAAAAACCAATCCGAAGGCCAGCCACCCGATCAACCCCGGAACGATCCAGGCCATGAACCGGCGGACCGGTTTTTCTCGTTTTTTCCAAACGTCAACGCCCATGACCGCCTCCCGGCCGGACCGGCCCCGGCCGCGGTTCAAGGAGCAGCCGGGCCGGATCCTGACGGAGGTCCTCGGATAGTTTCCGAAGATTGTCCGAAATGGTTTTCAGGTTGTCCATGGATTCCGACCATCCGGCCTGGGGGGCCGCGGCCAGTTGGTCCAGCCGCTGGAGCGTGGCCTGGATCTGATCCAGCACCTTGGGCAGCCGTTCCAGGGCCGGCCCCAGGTTTTTCCCGGCCCGGTCCAGCCGACCGGCGGCGGATTGGAGCGACGCCACCGACCCGGCCACGGGTTTTTCCGCGTTTTCGACGATCCGCCGGACCCCCGCCACCGTGGCCGAAGCGTCCTTCAACAGGCCGGCATCGGTGGTGGTTTGGATGGTGGTCTGGATCAGCCGGTTCGTTTCACGGACCTCGGCCAGGAGCATCCGGGCTTCCTGAGTCACTTCATCCACTTTCAGGCCGCCCAGGGT
>JAGVGV010000005.1 GCA_020056895.1 Deltaproteobacteria bacterium | reverse complement strand
GCCCAGCATGGCGGGCGCCGATGAGTTTACGATCAAGACCCTTCAGGCCGGCCTTGAAGCCCACATCCGGGGCGCGTTCGCCAAAGCGGTGGATTTGTATACTCAGGTGCTTCAGGGGTCCAGGGTCCCCTTGGACCTGAAGGCCCAGGCGTACAACAACCGGGGGATCGCCCTGGCCGACAGCGGGGACATCCCCAAGGCTCTGGCCGATCTCCAAATGGCGCTCACGCTCAACCCCAAGCTGGCCGAAGCGTTTAACAACCGGGGCCTGGTATACGCCCGCCGCGACCAGACGGCCCTGGCCCTGGCTGATTTCCAAAAGGCCATCGAACTGGAACCCCGGTACGCCGAAGCCTACAACAACCGGGGCAACCTGTTCCGCCGCCAGGGCCGGGTGGTGGAAGCAGTTCGGGATTTCAACAAGGCTTTGGAAATCCGGCCCGATTACGTAGCGGCCATTGTGAACCGGGGGTTGGTGTACGGCCTGATGAAGCAGTACGATCTGGCCCTGGCCGATTTCGACAAGGCCGTGGCCAAGGAGCCTCAGTTCGCCGGCGCGTACTACTACCGCGGGTTGACCTGGGCCAATCTAGGCCAACCGACCAAGGCCCGGAACGACGCCCGCCGGGCCGTGGAACTGGAACCGAACAACACTCAGTACCAAACGCTGCTCAAGGAATTGAACCAGCAATTGGGATTGTCCCAGTAACCCGATAGATCATGGGACCCTAGCCGTCCGGGCGGCAGGGGAGCGGGAATGCCCTTGTTCGACCAACCTGAAGACGACCGCCGCCGGTTGGCGGCCATCCTGGAACGGCTCCGGAACCTGGCCGAAGGCGAGATGATCGCTCCGTCCTGGCTGGGCCGGGTCAACGACCTGCTCCACCGGATCAAGACGCCCGGACCGGCCCCGCGCAAGGATGAACGCCTGGCGGTGTATCAGGCGGTTCGGGAATCCGGGCTGGTGCCGCCCGAGGCTTCCTTTTATCTGATCGCCTATACCATTGAATGGATTGCTCAGGACCTCGCGGCGGCGGAATTCGACCGGAAAGCCCGGGACGCCACCCAGCGCAAGGACCGGGAAGGATTGGAGCGGCTGGGCCGGTCCGATCCGGCCGAAGCCGTCCGCATTACGGCGGCCGTCTTCCGGTCGTATGGTGAAACGGCCATGGCCGACTTATACGAACACCGCCGCGCCGAATACGAGCGCATGAAAGACCTGGGCCGCCAGTATTTTTTTGAACAAGGGGAAGGATTGTAACCCTATTTTTGGGGGAGCGGTTGAAGGAATGTAAAGCGAAAGCGAATGGAATAATCGGATAATTCCGCGAGGTTTCGGATGATTCCCAGGCGCCCGGCGTGGAAAGCAGGGGGAAAATACATTTTTAACCACGGATTACACGGATGTCACGGATGAATTTGAATTTCTGAATAAAATCAAATAAATCGATTTGGAAATTGGATGAAAAGGGAAGGAATAGAGAAAGCGTGGGCGCGAACGTCAAGCGGGTACTCCTCTGTTACGGATGGCGACGGACCAAAGTTTCCAGGCTTTATTCAACGCCTTCGCTTTTTGGAGAAGCTGTCAGCGATCAGCGATCCGCCGTCAGCTCAAAAGGAAGGAATGCGGATTTGAGTTGGTTCCCAATCTCGAGCGTGGGAGCCAGCGAAGAAATCGATTCGCTCAGTAAAAAAACGGCAAAGCCGCTTGACGGGCCCGTGGGTACGTGTATAACCGTAACGGGCGCTTTTGGCCGGACCTCGCGCTCCGATGGCCAACGGTGTCTACCCGCCCTGCCGAGGGGGGAGTGAGGGTACGTAACAGCATGATTCAAACCGCTGGTTCCTGGGGCTCCAGCTTGGGAACCAGGTAATCGGAAGCTCCAGCTTCCCACCGCTTTTTCTCAATATGTCAATATGTTGCGATCAACAATGAATGAAGCTGGAGCTTCGAAGCGGTGTGGTTTCTAATCGGGAGCCCCCGGAACCAGCAAACAAGAATAGCGTTATTTATTTGAATTTTTAAAATAACATAACAAAATAAATAGATTATATCAATTTGTTTTTGTTTTTGACATCCATGGAAAAATGCCTTATTGTTTATTCAAGCATCTCTGGCGGGACTTCGGCTCCTACGGCCAGTGATGTGAGCCCGCCCTGCCGAGGAGGGAGTGAGGGCTACGCCGAAAATCGGCTCGCTGGTTCCCAAGCTTCCGGCTTAGGAGCCAGCGAAGAAACCGACTCGTTTTGTATAAGCCCGTAAAGCCGCTTGACGGGCCTGCGGGTACGTGTATAACTGTAACAGGTGCCTTTGGCCGGACCTCGCGCTCCGATGGCCAACGGTGTCTGCCCGCCCTGCCGAGGGGGGAGTGAGGGCCAATTACTGTTTTTCCCCTATAGTTATCAAACAATCACGATCTACTTCCCTGCGACTGGACAATACTCTCCGTGATGAGCTAAATATTGCATGGGCGTTGTCGGTCGAGCCGCAACCTCAAGGACCGGCATCGTTCGCCCGGGTTGTTGCGGGACCTTGGGTCTCACTTAATACGGGTTTGCACACTTGGCGCTTAGTAATCCTTTCTCTGTCATAAGTTTCCGGTCTTTTTTTCTTGACATATCCGGCTTGTGGATAAAAATGGATGAAGAAGCAGGAGTTCGGTGGAGCGCGGCGCCAATACGGGCTCCGGGCGCCCAGACCGCCGCGTGGTCTGACGGCATAGTATCAACTCGAAGTGATTGGGTGCGAGGGGGATTATCATCTATTGGTTCAAAAAATAAGAGTTTGGGAATCATTCAAATTGTGGGATGGTGATCAACCTCAAGTGTCATCAACCCTCGCCGAAGATGGAGGTGGTCTAGGCGCCCACGATAACTCCAGACACTCGGAGGTGTCCGATGGGTAGCGTACCCATGTTTCAAGAAGAACTAATAGAACCGATCGCAAGACTGATTGGAGATTTTACTACCGGTGATTCAATCGATAAAATGTTGACGTACTTCAAGTTGGGGGATGATTCTAAACAATCAACAAAATGGAGGCGCCTTGATTATATCTTTAAGGAATTGCAAAAAAATGATAAATGCGCGAATCGGATAATTGAAATCATTTCTTCTTTACTAGCGCCAGCTCGATTTGTTGGAAAAAATGAATATTTCGAAAATGTTCGTAGCCAACTTAATAATATACTAGCCTTTTCAGGATTAGAATATGGTAAAGATGGAAAATTTTATCGTAGAGAAATCGCAAATACGCTTGACGAAGCAGAAAGTCGACTACAGACAATGAATGCTAAACTCAAGGGTAGACTCATTCACAGTGAGGTTTCAAAATACTGTAAAAAGGAACTTCTGCAGGATAATTATTTTCATGCTGTTTTTGAAGCAGTAAAGGGACTTGCACAAAGAATACGTGATATGTCTGGAGTTAATGAAGATGGGGCAACGCTGATTGATTGCGTCTTTTCGATAGGTAGTCCATTATTGGCGTTCAATTCATTACGAACGAAATCAGAAAAGTCAGAATTTATTGGCTTTGCAACATTATTGAAAGGTTGTTTTATGGCGATTCGAAATCCACTAGCACATGAACCCAAACTCTTTTGGAAAGGTGAGGATGACGCTGTTGATTACCTAACGTTCATTTCTTTGTTACATAGGAAACTGGATGAATGTGTACCAACACGAATTTCTTCAATTACACCTATTTAACTTTGGAAGTAGCTTGGAAAAAACATCGAATCCCATCACCGAGCCCTCATGCGGGGCTTGTCCCTCATTTTCTTCGCCGCGACCAGCGGCGCCACCACCGGGCATGGCGACATCGGT
>JAGVGV010000310.1 GCA_020056895.1 Deltaproteobacteria bacterium | reverse complement strand
CGGGTGATCCGCCCCAAATACGCCATTTCGCCAAAGCAGGCCCCCCGTTTGAGCAGCCCTACTTCCCGCCCGGTTTTTTCCACCCGGACCTCACCGGACAAAACGATGTAAATGGCTTCGTCCCGGTCCCCTTCCCGGATGATGGTTTCCCCGGCCTGATGGTGAACCCATTCGGTGTTTTTCAACACCTCGATGAGCTCACTGGAAGAAAAATCCTTGAAAAAGCTCAATTTCTTGATCGCGCCGAACTTTTCCTGAAAATTGATCTCTTCGTCCACGAACCTTAAATGACCAAAGGCGGCGGACAGTTCCGACGCCATTTCCAGGCAGTTGGGAAACCGGTCCCGGGGGTCTTTTTTGAGCGTTCGAAAAAGGATCCGGGCCAGGGATTCGGGAACGTCCTGGCGGAAGTTCTTCAAAGGCGGGGGGTCTTCGTTGGTGATCAGGAAGGCGACGCCCACTTCGGTATCGGCCCGAAAGGGCTGAACGCCGGTCAGCAGTTCGTACAGCACCACGCCCAGGGAAAACTGGTCGGAGGCCGGAGTCAACGGTTCCTGGCGGACCTGTTCGGGGGAAGCGTACAAAAGGGACCGGCCCGATCCGCTCGAGGTCTGAGTTCCCCGTTGGTTCAGCAACAAAGCATTGCCGAAATCGGAGAGTTTGATCTCGCCCTGAGTCGAGATCAGGATGTTGGTGGGCTTCACGTCCCCGTGGACCACGCCGTGCGTATGGGCATAGCTCAAGGCGGTGGCGCAGACCGAAGCGATTTTGACCACCCGTTCGAGGGGCAGCAGGCTGCCGGGGTGAACGAACGGCTGAAGCGTGGACCCATCCACGTATTCCATGACCAGGTAGAACCGGTCATCTTCCGTGGTGGCGTCGTACAAGGATACGATGTTGGGATGTTCCAGAACACCGGCGGCCCGGGCTTCGTTATAAAAGGCGTCCTGGGCCTGAGTGTCGGCCAGCCGGGAAGCCTCGGTCCACAGAGTGGCTTTTACGGCCACCTGCCGGTCGATGAAGGGATCGTATGCGAGATACACCGCCCCCATGCCGCCCCGGCCGACTTCCCGGAGCACCCGGTACCGTCCCACCTTGGAAGGCATGCCTTGGGGAAGCCTTACCGGCGGAGGAACGGGAGCCGTCTTCGACCCCGAACCGGTTTCGGGTGGACGAATCCCCTTGATCCCTCCCAACAATCTGCCCAGACGGCCATTCATCCAGGGTTCCCCGATCCAAGGGATGCGTTCACCAAACACCCCGGCTTTCTTCGGAATTCCTTCCTTGGAACGAATCCCCCAATCCGCCCGGCCCCACCCCGGCTTTTCCCGGTCTATCGTGGCCCCCAACCGGACGGAAGGCGGGTTCGTTACCGTTTGTATACCATAATGGACATGGTTTATGCAAGAAAACCGAAACCTTTCGGTCCTGGCCGGCGCCGGGATGCGTTTGGATTCCTTTCGGAATGGGGCCCCCTTTCCAAGCCAGGATAAAAACGGTCAGCGGCCATGGGTCCCGCCTTTCGGTAACTCATCCGTTTTCCAGCAACATTTAGTTCAAATACACATTTTTGCCGGTTTCCTGGCCGGGAGCATGGGTATCGGTGAAACCGCGCTCCTTGCTCTCGATCCGGCCGGGAACGGTTTCCGGCCTTCATTTATTGATTGACCAATCAATGAATGTGGCCTAAGCTGACCCCCAAATCTAAAGGCGCCCCATTCCTCCAACCCATTTCCACCCGAGGGAGAAGACCATGACCTATCAGAGCCTGTTGTACCAGGAACCCGAGCCCGGCATCGGCCTGGTTACCCTGAACCGCCCCGAATGCCTCAACGCCATCCACTTCGGCCTGCTGGATGATTTCCACGCCCTCTGCCAGGATTTGTCCGATCGCGCCCAGGAGGTCCGCGTGCTGATCGTCACCGGCGCGGGCCGTGGTTTTTGCGCCGGAGCCGATCTGTCCAACATCAACGATTATCTGGCCAAGCCCGAACTGTTTGGCACGCCGGCTCTTTTTCTGGCCAACGTGCAGAAAAAATACAGCCGGCTGATGGTGGAGCTGAGAAAAATTCCCCAGGTGGTCATCTCCGCCGTTAACGGCCCGGCGGCCGGAGGCGGCATGTGCCTGGCCTTGGCGGCGGACGTGATCTATGCCGCGCCCGAAGCCTATTTCATGGCTTCCTTCATCAATATCGGCCTGACCGGAGGCGAACTGGGGTCCAGCTATTTCCTGACCCGGTCCGTGGGCTCGGTCCGGGCCAGGGAAATCCTGATGACCGGCCGGAAGGTTCACGCGGAAGAAGCCGAGCGGATCGGCATGATCAACCAGGTGGTCCTCAAGGAGCAATTGGTCGATACCGCCCTGGCCACGGCCCGGGTGATGCTGACCAAAAGCGTGATGGGGCTAAGGCATACCAAGGAAGTGATCGATCAGAACCTCGAAGCACCGTCGTTCGAAGCAGCCGTGGAACTGGAAAACCGGAACCAGACCATTGGCGCGTTTTCGGGCGATTTCATGACCGCCGTGAATATGTTCCAAAAAAAGTGAGGATAGGGGAGCTCGTTTGGAACCAGCGCCCCCACCTTGGGTAAAAGCTCAGGGTGACGGGGGCGCTGACCCGGAAATCATGGGGGTGGAGACCTTCGGCGAAGGAAAGCGTTTTCAACTATTCAGTTTTCAATATTTGAGAAATATTTCATTTGAAATAGATCGGTTATTGATGGATTCCCGGTGGCTCTTGACGGATTTTGTTGACTATGATACGTAAAATCAACCAAGATCATCGGCTCAACTCAAAGCCCGTTCAACCGAAAAAATCTGGTTTGAACGCCTGAAAGACAAAAATCGCGATCCTTACAGAATAGTACGGAATAAGCTTCGATTGATCGGATGGATTCATGCTTTCTTTCAGGGTTCATTCTCTAACACGTATCATTGACTTCTTTCGTTCATTGAAGACCAACGATCCGTTAGCCATTCGGGAAATTGACGGCATCAACCTGCGCCGGTTGTACTACGCGGCCTTGGCGGCCATACCGCTCCACCTTGCCCATATCGCCTTTTTCCTGCTGAACGGCTCGTCGGCCAATCCCAAAAGCCTGATCTGGAAAGGATGCGTGGTCTATTCCCATCTGGGCATGGCGACCTGGATGGCGTTCGTGGCGCTGATCCTCTTCCTTGCCAGGAACACGAAGGGCCTGGGCGGGCTCGGCCGGTTCCTTCAATTTTCCGTATCCTTGCTATACCTTGCCTTGGGCGCTTTCCTGACCTCCGCCGATCAACTGGTGACCACCGGCATCGTGGCGTTTCTGACCTGCTCGGTGGGGACCGCTCTGGTCTTCCTGAT
>JAGVGV010000506.1 GCA_020056895.1 Deltaproteobacteria bacterium | reverse complement strand
GGCCTTGGAAACAATGTCGAAATCCGGATCGAACCTCCGGCCCAGACCTTCAATGCAGGTCAGGGCCTTGATCAACAAAAGGAGATCGGCCGGAACCCTAAGGCGGTGCCGAAAGGCCACGTCGAACAGCTTTTGCAGGAACCGGCCCAGTTCAATCTCCTTGAGCGGCCGGTTCAGATACAGGTCCATGAAGGCGTAGGCTTCGCGCTCCAGCACGCGCCGTTCCGGCTCCTCGTCCCATTCCGTCAATTGGAGCAACGCCTTGACCAGGCCGGGGCCGTCCCACCGGACCACGGTCATCACCAGGTCCACGATCCGTTCCCGGGTCCCCCGGTCCAGGCGGCCGGTCATGCCCAGATCCAGAAGGCAGACCCGGTGGCCGGGAAGGATCATCAAATTGCCGGGATGAGGGTCGGCGTGGAAAAAGCCGTGGACCAGGGTTTGTTCCAGCACTACCCGGGCGCCCAGGTCCGCCAGTTGAACCAGGTCGTACCCCCTGGCTTTCAGTTGGTCCACGTCGCCGGCCGGAATGCCGTCCACGTATTCCATGGTCAGAATTCTGGGCGTGGTCAGGCTTCGGTACACCTTGGGAATCAGCACTTGGTCGTCGAACTGGTACAGCACGCCGAAGCGCTCCATGTTGGATGCTTCCACTCCGTAATCCAGTTCCCGCTCAAGGCTTCGGCTGAATTCCGCCACCACTTCCGTGGGCCGATGAATATCCCAGCCCGCCACGTGGCGTTCCAACAACGTGGCCAGGTGCAAAAGAATTTCCAGGTCCACGTCGATCACGTCCCTAATGCCGGGCCTCTGGACCTTGACCACCACGTCGTCGCCTTCCTTCAAGCGGCCCCGGTGCACCTGGCCGATGGACGCGGCGGCCAGAGGCTGCTCCTCCAGATGGTCAAAAAAATCGGCGATCGGCCGGCCCAGTTCGGTTTCTACGATGGTTTTGGCCTGGTCCGAAGGAAAGGACGGGACGGCATCCTGCAGCCGGGCGAATTCGGTAATGAATTCCTGGGGCATCAGGTCCGGCCGGGTGCTGAGCATCTGGCCCAGTTTGATGAACGTGGGCCCCAGTTCCTCCACCACCCCCCGGGCCCGTTGAGCCCGGGACAGGCCTTCGATCCGTTCCTTTTTCTGCCGCAAAAACATCTGGCGGCCGATGTCCAGGTATCGCTCCACCTTCAGGCTGGTCACCAGGTCGCCGAAGCCGAATTTGAACAGCACGCCCAGGATTTCGGCATACCGTTCGATCTGGCGGTACGTCCGCCCGATGACCCCGATCTTGCGGATCAGCATGACGGGTACTCCTGAACCTGCCTCTCCACGGATCTATTCCGGGAGGGATCCCAAGGGCAGGCGGAGCCCCCCTGGAAGGCTCCGGAGGGATCGTTTATAATGAAACGTGTTAAAATTTTGTACATGCTCCCCCTCCATGTATAAAAATTGGACACCCCCCGGGGGACCAGACTGTAAAAAAAGTGTACACCATGAAGCCGCTTCGCTTGTTGTTCATTGGGGCGCGTTCGTTCAAATTTACTCGTTTTTTTCGCTTGTTCCAAGGAAAAAAGAGGGCCTGGGCCGATTGGCACGGCCTTTGCCCTATGGAAACACCAACCTGGGCGGAGACACACCCGCCGGCAAACGTGAGGCGACGCCGGTTCCGCTTATGGCCGGATCGGTTCGATCGGCCGTCCGGGTTTAAGGGGCTGGGGCAGGAATAAGGTTATAGAACCCATCAGGGGGGTGATGGCCGTTCGCGTTAGGATTCAGCCCGCCCTTCCGCTCGGCGATTGGATGAGGGCCGGGACTTGTTTTCCGGCCCCTTCGAGCTTACGGTAACGGAAAGAGCCAAGGCTCAAAAGGAGGAAAAATCCATGAGCGAAAAAGTATTGTTGACGGTTGGCGGCATGACCTGCGGCCATTGCGAAATGCGGGTGAAAAAGGCCCTGGCGGCCGTTCCGGGCGTGAAAGACGCGAATGTCAGCCACCAGGCGGGCGCGGCCGAAGTGGACGTGGAGGGCGTGACCCGGGAAGCGTTGATCGAAGCCGTGAAGAAAGCCGGGTACGAAGCGAGTTGACCACCACGCGCCGGCCCCGCCCCAAAACCCTGTTCCTGCCCGTGGTAGGGCTGTTGGCCGCGGTGCTGGTACTGTTCGTGGTGGTTACCGTTACGACGTATTATAACTTTCAAAACGGCCGCCGGCAGGCCGTCAGTGTTCTGGAAGCGCAGGCCGCGGCCATCGTTTCCGGGCTGACGGCCGGCCTGCGGACCGGATGGCGCCACTGGGTTTGGCGGCCGGATTCGCTCCAGAACCTGGTGGAGGAAATGGCCTGGGCCGGGGAAGTGGATTTCATCGCCCTGGTGGCCGAAGACGGCCGGATACTGGCCCATTCCGATCCGAACCAGGTGGGCCGGGAGATGCCCGAAGGCGTGCGGTTCGCCCGGTTCATGGAACCCGGTTTGCTCCGGGGGCGCATGGTCGGGCCGAACCTGTACCTGGCCGGGCGCCGTTTTTTAAAAGAAGAAATCAGCCTGCCCCGAACCATGGGGCCCGGCGGCCCGGGCGGCCCCGGAGGCATGGGGCCGGGCATGATGCGGCGGCATCCCGAAGGCGAGGAACCGCCTTTACCGCCCGACGATCCCCGCCGGGCCTGGCTGGCGGAATTGGAACGGCTGCCTCGCCCGGAATTGATCCTGGTGGCGCTGAAAACTCAAAGCTATCGCCAGGCCGCTTCCCGCCAGTTGTGGCATGGCCTGGTTATGGCTCTGGTTCTTTTCGTTCTGGGTTCCGCGGCCATTTATTTCATTTTCGTGGTTCAGAATTACCGCACGATTGACCGGACCCTGAGGGACCTGTCCACGTACACCAGCGGCGTGGTGGACAGCATGCCCGGCGGATTGATTTCCCTGGATGGGGAAGGCCGGCCGGTGATGGTGAACCGGGCGGCCCGGACTCTGTTTGGCTGGGGGAACCGGAAGGAAGGGGACCTGGCCGACGACCCAGTGGTGAAAACCCTGTTCGGCGGGATGAACGACCGGTTGACGGAAGACCGGTACACCCTGGAGGTCGATATCGACGTCCCCTCCGCCAACGGGAAACCCATTCCCCTGGCCGTGAGCGCCGCTCGGGTTCCCCTGGAAACAGGACCGGAAATGGTGCTCATGCTCCGGGACCTCCGGCCCATCCGAGCCCTTGAAGATCAGGTCCGCCGAGGCGAAAAGCTGGCCGCCGTGGGCCGTTTGGCCGCCGGCGTGGCGCACGAAGTCCGCAATCCCCTGAGCTCCATGCGGGGGCTGGCCCGTTTCCTGGCCCGGGACCTGGACGAACAAAGCCGCGAAGCCCAATATTTGAAGGTCATGGTGGACGAGATCGACCGGATCAACCGCGTGATCACCGGGCTGTTGGACTTTGCCCGGCCCCGGGTTCCGGAACGGGCGCCGGTTTCCCTGAACGAAGCGGCCGAACACACCCTGGGCCTGATCGAGGACGACGCCCGGCTCCAGGGCATCGTGATCGACCGGGAATCCCCGCCGGATGAGCGTCTGGTGCTGGCGGATCGGGATATGGTCATCCAGGCCGTGCTCAACCTGCTGCTCAATGCCGTGGAAGCCATGCCCGACGGCGGCCGATTGACCGTTCGAACCGGAGCGGAAAAGGGCTGGGGATGGATTGGCGTGGAAGATACCGGTCCGGGCGTTTCGTTCGAGGAACGATCGCGGTTGGTGGACCCTTTTTACACCACCAAGAAAAAGGGCGCCGGCTTGGGACTGGCCCAGGTGGCCGGCATCATGGAAGCCCATGAGGGCCGGTTGGAGATCGGCGGCGAGCCCGGCCGGGGAGGGCGGTTCGTCCTTTGGTTTCCTTTGGCCCAACCCACGTCCGATGCATCGGTTAACGGGAAGGAGGCTTGATCCATGAAACGGATTCTGGTGGTGGATGATGAAGCCGCCCACCGGCTGATGCTCCGGGCGCACCTGGAACAGACCGGTTTCGAGGTGATCGAGGCCGGGGGCGGGTTGGAAGCCCTGGAACGTCTTTCGTCGGGCAAGCCGCCGGACCTGATGCTCCTGGACCTCAAAATGCCGGACCTGGGCGGCCTGGGGGTTCTATCCCGGATGGCGGAACAGGGGGTGGTTGTTCCGGTTATCATCATGACCGCTTTCAGTTCCATCGATACCGCGCTTCAGGCCGGCCGGATGGGCATCCGCCATTACCTGACAAAACCGCTCGATACCGATCAATTGCTTCTCAAGATCGAAGGCCTGCTCCAGCAAAAGGAGGCCGAAGAGATTCATCATCGCCGGGAGGAGGAACTGGCCAAAAAATTCCATTTCGAGGAACTTTTGGGCCGGGGTCCGGGCATGCTGGAACTCAAGGAAATGCTGGCCCTGGTGGCGCCTTCGGAAGCCACGGTGCTGGTGACCGGGGAATCGGGCACGGGCAAGGAACTGATCGCCCGGGCCATCCACAAAAACAGTTCCAGGGCCCATGGTGAATTCGTGGCCGTCAACTGCGCGGCCTTGGCCGAAACGCTTCTGGAAAGCGAACTGTTTGGCCACGAAAAAGGGGCGTTCACGGGAGCGATCCAAAGGAAAGCCGGCCGGTTCGAACTGGCGGACAAAGGCACTTTGTTTCTGGATGAAATCGGCGAAATGCCGCTGACCACTCAGGCCAAGTTGTTGCGGGTGCTGGAGAACCGGACCTTCGAACGGGTGGGCGGAACCCGGACGCTGGACGTGGACGCCCGAGTGGTGGCGGCCACGAACCGGGATCTGGAACGGGAAATCGAAGCCGGCCGGTTCCGGGAAGACCTTTATTATCGGCTCAACGTGGTTCAGATTCGTTCGCCCAGCCTTCGGGAGCGGGGCACGGCGGACATCCGGCTTTTGGCCGAACATACCCTTCAAAAATCCGCCCAACGGAACCGGAAGATGATCAAGGGGTTTACCGCCCGAGCCCTCCGGGCCATCGAAACCTGCCCCTGGCCGGGAAACGTGCGTGAATTGGTCAACGCCGTGGAGCGGGCGGTGATCCTGGCTCGAAGCGAGGAAGTGGACCTGGAAGACCTGCCCCTGGCCGTTCAAAACTGGGGGGAAAACCGGAAACGGGAACCGGGCGGTCCCGGTTTGGCCGCGGGAATGACGCTCAAGGAAGTGGAAGCCGAACTCATAGGCCGAACCTTATCGGAAACCGGCGGCAACCGCACTCGGGCCGCCGCCATGCTGGGCATTACCCGGCAGACGCTGCTCAATAAGATCAAGGAATACGGATTGGATGGATAAAACCCGTTGATAGGTAGGATACGGTTGTCTTCTCCCGCATTGTTTGGTTGTTGGCCGGGTTTCCTATCCGACGGGGAGCCATCGTTCGAGCGGACTAACGGGGCCGTTTTCGGATCATTCTTTTGGGGTCAGGGTGCGCCGGCTGACTTTCATGTCCGGATAAAGCTTTTTCAGGCAATCCGGGCAAATACCATGGGAAAAAACCGCTTCGGTATGGTCGGTTACGTACTGCTCGATCTGCTGCCAGTAGCCTTCGTCGTTCCGTATTTTTTTGCAGTGGGCGCAAATGGGCAGGAACCCGCGCAGAGTCTTGATTTCGGCCAGGGCCTGACGAACGGTTTCCTCGACCGCCTTTCGTTCAAGAATTTCCCGTTCCAACCGGTTGTTGGTCGTCTGAAGCTCCTCGGTTCGAAGCCGGACTTTTTTCTCCAGTTCTTCGCTGAATTCGATCAATTTTTGTTCGGATATTTTCCTTTGGGTGATGTCTCGAATGATGGCCCAATAGCCTTCCGCGCGGCCCGTTTCGTCCTTTAACAAATAGATGCGCAGTTCCACCGGTACGGTCCGGCCGTTCATCCGAATGTATTCCTTTTCGAAAATATTCGAAAAACCCCGTTCATTCACCTGTTTCAAAATGGTTTCCCGTTCGACTCCCCACCACTTTTCGGGCGTAATATCC
>JAGVGV010000147.1 GCA_020056895.1 Deltaproteobacteria bacterium | reverse complement strand
CGCTTCGATCACTTCGGGCGGCTTGGGCCACGATGTGGCGGCTTGGTCGCAATAAATCATGAAATAATCAACCTTAGGGGGCCACCACCCGGTCCGCCGCCGACAGGGTTTCGATGATCTCGTACATGTTCGTCACCCGGCCCACGGCCAACTGATCCTTTTTACCGAAAAAGTCCAAACAGGCGCCGCAGGCCAGAAGCTCGACGCCGCTTTTCTCCAAATCCTTCAGCGCCTCCAAGTGTTCGGAACCCTGGACCGCCAACAGCGCGCCAGAATTGTAAAACACCACCCGCCAAGGCTTGAGGGAAGCTTCGGACAGGGTTTTAAGGAACGCCTTGATCAGGATCCGGCCCAGGTCTTCAGGACCCGTACCCATCACCGAACTGGACACGCGGACCACCAGCCGGGGACCGACCGTACACGCCGCATATTCCGGTTCCGGAGCTCCGCCGGTTCCCGAACCCGCGGCGGCGCCGGCTCCCTTGGTAATGGTCAGGGCATAGTCCGCGCCAACCGCCTCGGATGCTACCATGTGCCCCTGGGACCGGGCGAACCGGGTCACGTGCTGGACCGCTGCCTGGTTGTGCACCCAAACGTTCAGGGACCCTTCGCTCAGGGCTTCCAGGGCCGCCTTGGTCTGGAGCACGGGCTGGGGGCAGGCCATTTTTCGGCAATCGATGTCCTTCATCCTGGAACTCCTTTCAGAGCAAGCCGGCCCCGATTCCGGCCGGCCAAACACCCCCTAAATACCATTTTATCCAATGGGAGTCATTCCCTTTTTCTATAGACGGCTCCACCGGGGAACGTTTCACCCAACCGGCCTGGATTCGGGTATACTGATGGGCGCGGGTCATTTTAAAAACGAGCCGGGGGGGAGCCGGGCGGCGGGGGCTTCCCCCCAATCCCCCTTTGCGAGGAAAATGGAAACGAGCGGCCAACCAACCACCGATGCATCGGCCTCGAAGAAGCCTGAAGCCGGGGCCGGGATCCGGTCCGAAGCGCGGGACGAAGCCGAACTGATCGCCCTGGAGGGCGGCGAGATTCCCGAAGTGGCCTTTCACGCCGGCCTGGCTCAACTGGAAGCCTTGGGAACCGAGGCCAATGATGCCGAACGGCGCCTTTTGGAAGCAGCCGTAGTCGAGCGGTATGAAACGATCATTCTGAGGGACCTGATTCCGGAAAACCGGAACTCTGCCTCGTTCCGCTCGCCCCAACGGGCCTGGATCAACTGGCGGAGGCTGTCCCTTTTCGCCCAATCCATCGGTCGGGATGTTTCCCACGTTCGGGCCAAGGCGGCGGCTTGCCTGCGGCGGTATTTGGAGGTGGAGGCCGGCGAGACGGCCCTGGGCCGGATGAACCCCACCGTGGGACTCGACGACGGCCGCCTGGGCCAATTCATGAACGAACTGGGTTTGGTGGATGAAGCCGTCCGGTCCGCCGCCCGGGCGGTCACCGGTCGGATGGCGTCCGCCGCCGGCCAGGGATGAAGGCCAAAAACGGCCAGGCGGGAGCGGCCGAGGCGTGCTTCGCCCCTGCCGCCACATTTCAGGTTAATGAAACCCGTCGCGGTTGGCCGCGAGAAGCCGTGGTTCCGTCAGGCCCTTCGGCCAGTCCATCTCCCCTTTTCCCCAAAGGCGTTCTTGGGAGGCCCATATGCTCGAACCCGCCAAATACACTCAGTTCGCCATCACCCTCCTGGCCATGTTCGATCCCCTGGGCGCCGTGCCCATTTTTCTGAGCCTGGTTCACGGGTACCCGGCCCACAAGGTGCGGCGGATCGCCTGGGCCGCGCCGGTGGCGGCGGTAGCCATTTTGGTGGCCGCCCTGTTTTTTGGCGTATGGCTGCTCAAGGCCTTTGGCATCACCATCGATTCCTTCCGGGTGGCCGGCGGCCTGGTGATTCTTTTGGAAGCGCTGGCCATGAGCGTTCACGCGCCGGACCGGTCCCTGCCGGGAGGCCCTCCCATCCCCCCGCCCAACCATGACGACGCGGTGGCCATTGTGCCTCTGGCCGTCCCCTTCCTGGCCGGCCCCGGGTCCATCAGCCTGGTGCTGGTGTTCACGCACGCGGATCCAACGCCCCTTCATGATCTGATCTGCGTGGGAATTCTGGTTTTGCTGGGGGCCATGACCTGGCTGACGTTCCGCATCGCGCCGGCCGTGGCCCGGCTGGTGGGACCCAGGGGCATGAAAACGGCCACCCGATTGATGAGCCTGGTCATTGCCGCCATGGGCGTGGAATTGATGGCCCAGGGACTTTTGGGGCTGTTTCCCGGACTCAAATAAACCAGACAAAAGGGGAGAAGCCGTCAACCCTTCACTCAAATGGAAGGAATTTGATTTAACTACAGAAATTGCGAACCGAAATCCTTCCTCGAAAGCGGGCGGCGGAAGGAGGACGGCTCATTCAGCCTTTCATCCAATACATGCTCTGTTCCACGGCGCCTAGAAAATGGCCCACCACCCGGTGGTCCACCTGGCCGATCGTCCCCACGCGAAAGGTGGGGGCTGAAGTGACCTTGCCGGGGTAAAGGACGAATCCCCGGCCGATCAGTTCCCTTCGAAACCGATCGAACTGAAACGCGGAATGTTCGGGATAATGGAAGGCCGTGACCACGGGGGAACGAAGGGGTTCAGGCAGCAGGGGACGAAAACTCAAGGATGTCATCCCCCCTACCAGAATGTTGTGGTTCCGACGGAACCGATCGAACCGGGCCGTCAGGGTTTCCTCATCCAGTTCCCGAAACGCCTGCTGAAAGGCCCGGACCAATTGGGTGGGCGGAGTGAACCGCCACCGGCCCCACTGTTTTTCCATGGTTTGCCATTGGTCGAAAAGGTCCAGGGTCAGGCTCCGGGCCCGCCCTTCCGTCACCAGCAACGCCTGTCGGCGGGCGACCACGAACCCCAGACCGGGCAGGCCTCCCAGGCCCGTTTCGGATACTCCGGCCAGAAAATCCACCCCCGCCTGGGCCGCGTCCAAAGGAACGCATCCCAGACTGCTCACGCCGTCCACGATGAACGTTTTCTGGTGGCGCTTCACCACTCGGCCCACGTCGGCCACGGGGTTGAGCATACCGGTGGCGGTTTCCAGATGGACCATGGCCACGTGGCTGATGGTGGGATCGTGGGCCAGCGTCCGTTCCAACCGGACCATATCCAGAGTATTGGTTTCTCCGCTGTATGCCACCACGCAGGGGATTTTCAGCCGTCCCGCGATCTGGGCCAACCGCTGACCATACGCCCCGTTGGCCAGGACCAACAGCCGGCCGTCTTCGGGAATCACCGATCCGATCACGGCTTCCAGAATCGCCGTACCCGACCCCTGGAAAAGGACCGACGTGTATCCTTCGGCTCCGGCCGCCAGAGCCGTCAGCTTTTCCCGGATGTCCTGAACCAGGGAAAGAAAGTCATCGTCCCAGGGGGAAAGGTCCCTGAAAATGGTAGTCCGGACCGTATTGGACGTGGTGGTGGGGCCCGGGGCCAGGAGAGTATACGAATTTTCAGCGGTGGGGGGTCGATCCATGGGAAACGCCATCCAGGACAAAGATGGGAAGCGAAGGTCCTTCGGAGCCCGTATCGGGACGCTCATAGGTCTTTGGAACTCATCCCGAAAGGATTCCTTGGCCTTCGATGCGTCATTGGAAGCTCCGAGCCTCCGCCTCCGCCCCGGGCCAAGCTCCTTTTTAGGGGATGGATTCCAGCCTCCCCATGATTCCCAAGGGGCTATACCACAAATCAGGCGGCGGGGCCACCCCCTTCGCCTTCGCCGTCGAGCGCGGCGCGAATGGCCCGAAGAAGCTGGGCCAGACGGTAGGGTTTAAACACAAAGCCCTTGGCGCCCCGTTCCATGAACTCCCGCGCCGATCCCGAGGCGGAAAAACCGCTGACCAGAATCACCTTCAGCTCCGGGACTCGTTTTAAAAGTTCCTCCAAACAGCGTTCCCCCCCCATCCCGGGCATGATTACGTCCAGCAGCACCAGATCGTACCGGTATGGGTTGGCTTCGACCATCTGTAGAGCCAGTTCTCCGCTTGGAGCCAGGAACACCCTGTATCCATGGTCTTGCAACAGTTCCTGGCCCAGTTCCCGAAGAGCGGGTTCGTCATCCACCAACAGGATGGTTTCCCTTCCCCCCGGAACGGCATGGTCCACCGGCGCGGCCGTGTCTTCGACCGGCTGGTCGGTGGAGGGAAACAACAGGGTGAACCGCGTACCCCGCTGGGGCTGGCTGGCGCAGTGAATCAACCCACCGTGGCTTTTCATGATGCCGTAGACGATGGACAGCCCCAACCCCGTGCCCTGGCCGGTGGCCTTGGTGGTGAAAAAAGGCTCGTAAATGTGGTCCAGGGTCCGTTGGTCCATGCCCTGGCCCGTGTCCGTGACCCTCAAGCGAACGAAGGGTCCCGAAGCCGCATCCCCGGAAACCGGCGGGAGAGCTTCGCCCTCCGGAGCCATATCCGTTTCGATGGTCAAATGGCCGCCATCCGGCATGGCGTCCCGGGCATTGACCACCAGGTTGATAAGCACCTGTTCCACCTGGGCGGGATCGGCTTGAATGGCCGTGAGTCCTTTCTCCAGATGGAAATCGATCCGGATCATTTTGGGAATGGACCGTTCCAACAGCCCCTGGGTTTCCCGGATCAGCCGGCCTAAATCGACGGGCCTGAGGCGGGATTCCAGCTTGCGGCTGAAGGCGAGCAGGCTGGTGGTGAGTTCCGAAGCCCGCTGGGTGGCTTTGCCGATCTCGGCCACCGCCCGCTGGAACCCATCGGGACCGCCACGGCCGGCCGAT
>JAGVGV010000040.1 GCA_020056895.1 Deltaproteobacteria bacterium | reverse complement strand
GGACGAAGAAGAGGGCGAGGAAGAGGACTTCCTGGAACCGGAACTTTTGGACCTTCCGGAAGGCATGCCCATGTCGCTGGCCGACGCCACGCCGGAACAAATCGCCGCCCTGGCGGCTTATCACCCGAGGCTGGATGGCCCAGCGGCCGGGGAATCCGTGGAGGACACCTTGCTCAACGTCTCTGAACCGGTTGTTTTGCCTTCCCAGGTTCGGGAACCCGCCGGTCCTCCGGCCGAAACCGCCTTCCAGGACCTGGACCTGACGCCTCCGGAATCGGTTTCCGTCATCGAGGGCTTGATTCCCACTCCAGTTTCGGATATGGAGGTTTTGTCCATGGGTGGATACCCATCCGGGGCCCCCCGGGAAACGCCCGAACCGGCCCGGTCGTCTTTGGAAGCCCGGCAGCGAATGGCGGCTCGGTTGGAACGGCTAAGGGACGCGGCCCGTAAGAGAAGGGAAAAGGTCGAGGCTGGGACCTCGCCCGCGGAAAACGTTTAAGCCTTTGGTTTTTCACCGGAATCCACGGAAGGTGAATGGCCGGACCCCCGGGATTCGGCCCCGATCCGAATGCCGTTGGAGCGGGTGAATCATCGGGGCTCAAGGAGAGTTCATGTATTCGACGAGCGATTTTCGAAAAGGTCTGAAGATCGAGTTCAAAGGCGATCCCTACATCATCGTGGATTTCCTTCATGTCAAACCCGGCAAGGGCGGCGCGTTCGTCCGGACCAAGATCAAGAACCTGATCACCGGCCGGGTGCTGGAGGAAACCTTCCGATCCGGCGAAAAATTGGGCGTTCCCGATCTGGAAGAAAAACACGTTCAATACCTGTATCTCGACGCGGAAGGCTTCTGCTTCATGGACAATGAAACCTACGAGCAGATATTCCTCACGGCGGATCAGGTGGGCGACGCCAAAAGCTACATGAAAGAGAACCTGGACGTGTACCTCCTCATGTACAAAGGCCGGCCCATCGGTTTGGACCTCCCCACCACGGTGAACCTCAAGGTCACCCAGAGCGATCCCGGCATCAAGGGCGATACCGCCACGGGCGCCACCAAGCCCGCCAAACTCGAAACCGGTTATTCGGTCCAGGTACCCCTGTTCATCAATGAAGGGGATGTGCTCAAGATCGATACTCGCACCGGAGCCTACATCGAGCGGGTTCGGGAATAGCGTCGCCCGGCGGTTCGTCCGGCCTCCCGGGAAGGGTATTATGGGTTTTTCCTGGGAGGGCCGGGCTATTGGTTTTTTCCCCATCTCCAAGCGGTTCTGATTCCTCCGATACCTCGTCCGGCCGGGCGGTCCATCGCGGCCGTTCAGGAAGGTCAGGGGGGAAGAGGTCATTGGACTGAAGCGGCCGAATGGGTGTATCATAGGATCAATATCCCCGGCGGCGAAGGGGAAGGCGGCTTTTTGGGGGCCGCCTGTACCGGAAACCACCCGCCATCAAAGGGAAGAAAGCAGCGGTAGATCATGGTGTTTCTGCCTCCATTAACCACCGCCGGCATTGGTTCGGTGCCTTTTTCCACCGCCGCCGAAGCCTTGGACCTGATGGCTCAAACCTGCCCGGACCTGCCCTACTGGCCCCAACTGAGCCGGGTTCGATTCCGGGAAGACATGGTGTTTCAGGCCGTGGACGGTCTGCCGCTGCTCAGGATCGACGAGGACGGCCGCCGGGTGGTGGTCACGGACGGCCCAAGGGAAGAGGCTCTGACCGGGTTTTATGAACGGTTTCTGGCCGGCGACCTGGAATCCTTCGCCGTCCCCCGGGAAGCGGGCGAAGGGTTTGGCCAAATGCTCGAACGGGCCAGGCAAGACCCCGCCTTCGGCCCCCGCTTTCTAAAGGCCCAGTTGATCGGCCCGGTATCCTTCGGAAGTTCCATCCGAACTCCGGACGGCAAAAATTTGATCGATGACCCCGAACTGGGGGATACGGTGGTCAAGGGTCTGGCCGCCAAGGCCGCCTGGCTGGCCGGAAAAATCCGCGAAACGGGCCGGATTCCGGTGGTGTTCATCGACGAACCGGGCCTCACCGGTTTCGGGTCCGCCTTTTCCACGCTCAGCCGCGAACGAGTGATTGGCATGCTGGGCGAAATGGCCGAATTCATCCGGTCCCAGGGCGAAGTGATCCTGGGGTCCCATGTGTGCGGCAACACGGATTGGGACATGATGACCCGGACCGGGCTGGACATCCTCCATTTCGATGCCTACGATTATCTCGATCCGTTCCTGCTTTACCCGGAATCGATCCGCCGGTTCCTGGAACAGGGCGGCACGGTGGCCTGGGGGGTTGTGCCCACGCTCAAATATAACGGCCGCCAACGGGCCGATGAACTGGCCCAAAGGCTTCGAGACGGCTGGAAGGCTCTGGAGGACAAGGGGGTGGACAAGGCCCTGATCCGGGCTCGGTCCCTGGTTTCTTCGGCCTGCGGCTTGGGCGCGGTTTCCGAAGAATATGCCCGGGCCATCATGCGGCTGATACCGGAAGTGGCGGCCCGGATGGCGGACGAGGACCTGATTTTTTGAAGTTCCGGTTTCGACCGGAGTTCCTGAGTTATCCTGCGTCGGTCCTTTGCCCGGCTCAACGGGAAGGACTGGCGACCGCCGGAAACGGCCCGAACGGTGGGGGCCGCTTCCGGGTTGTTCTCCTCCACGCCGTCCTTGGTGAGGCATGCCATGGAACAAATGGGAAAAATCCTCGTGGCCATCGATTTTTCGGATTATTCGCTCCCAACCCTCCGCTATGCCCTGAGCCTGGCCGATCGGACCGGCGCGGAGGTGGTGGCGGTCAATGTCATCAACGAACGGGACGTCCAGGCCATTCGATCGGTCAAGCATATGGTCCTGGACCTGGACGAGAAGGAATTCATCATCACCCAGAAAGCCAACCGGGACCAGAAGTTGGAAGAACTGATCCGCGGCGCGGCCTGTTCCCGGGTGCGGGTTCAGAAGATGTTCCGGGTGGGCGTGCCGGCGGCGGAAATACTGGCGGCCATCGGAGAAACGGGCGCGGACCTGGTGGTCATAGGGACCAAGGGCCGGACCAACCTGGCCGGGCTGCTGTTCGGGTCCACGGCGGAAAAGGTGTTCCGCCGGTCGCCGGTATCCGTGCTGTCCGTCCGCGGCGAGGAACACGCCGCCCTGGTCTGCCGGATGAACGAACCCCTGACCAAATCCTGATTTTTTTGATGGATAAAGGGGGCGGGGAACAACGCATGGGCTTTTGGACACGGCAGGCCCTGATCGCCCTGGGGCTGGTGGGGCTGGCCTTGATCGTGGGCCTGGGGGTGAATTTCGTTCGGCCGGAGGGCCTCCCCCTGGTTCAGGACTGGTCCGAAACCCTGGCTCGCCGGGCCGAAGAACGGCTGCCCGAAGGGGTGGCCGTTCTGCCTCCGGACCGGATGGCCGGTCTGGCCGGGCGAGCCGACGTGGTCCTTTTGGATGCCCGCCCCCGGGTTTTTTATGAGTTGGAACACATCCCCGGTGCGTACAGCCTGCCCGTGGAAGAAGCGGAGGGCCGGATCCGGGACCTGTTGGGCCGCTTGGGTTCCGGAGTTCGGATCGTGACCTATTGCGGCGACCCCACCTGCCCGGCCGGGAGGGAACTGGCGGCCAAAATCCGGGCCTCTGGCCACCCGGACGTGGCGGTTTTTCTGGCCGGGATCGAGGCTTGGCGGGCGGCGGGCCGGCCCTTGGCCGCCGGCCCCGATCAAGGTTTCCCTGGAGGTTGAACCTGGGATGGCGGGAACGAACCGGTTTTCGGACGTGGGCGTGATTCTGGCCCGGGGGTTTTTAGGCGGCGTGTTCGTATACGCCAGCCTGGACAAGATTGCCCACCCCGACGCTTTGGCCGAGATTATTTTCAACTACAAAATCCTGCCCGATGTCCTCATCAATCTGGCGGCCATGACGCTCCCCTGGGTGGAACTCCTGGCCGGCCTGACGCTGATTTCCGGCCGGGCCACGGCGGCTTCGGCGGCCATTCTGACCGGCCTGACTCTGGCTTTCTCCGTCGCGATTTCGTACAACCTGGCCCGAGGCCTGGATTTCCACTGCGGATGCTTCACCACATCGCCTTCGGCGGCCCGGGCCGGCTGGTATACTCTGGGGCTGGAACTGGTTCTCATGCTGGTGGGCGGCATCTGCCTGATCGCGGCCGGGCGGCGCCAAGCCGCGTCCGTTCCGCCGTCTCGGGCCTGATATCAAGTCACAATCAGAAGGCTTCGGAATCATTCCGTATTTGGCTTTTGCCGTTGGGTGAGGCAGGCCTTGCCCCTACGGTGGGCGCCCATCTCATATAGTACCCATTTGAATGCAACTTGGTATCAATTCCCGAACCGGTCCGCCACCAGCTTTTCCACCTCGGCCTGGCGGTGGCAAGCCACCTGGTGATCCGCCGTCACGAAGACCAGGGCGGGTTCCTTTTCCTTGCAAAGGTCCAGAACAAAGGGGCACCGGGTG
>JAGVGV010000089.1 GCA_020056895.1 Deltaproteobacteria bacterium | reverse complement strand
TCGTCGGCCGTGTGGCCCGTGGCGGTCAGTGGGTATCCGGTTTTTTCCCTGATTCGGGCCAGAAAAGCGTACCGGATTCGGCGGGCTTCCTCTTCGATGGACCGGCCCGTCCGCCGGGCCGAAGCCCCCACATCGGCGGTTTCACCCACAAATTCCAAACCCAGCGATTCAGCCGTTTTTTTCGCGAATAAAAGGTCATCGGCCGATTCGGGCCTTAGCCCGTGGTCCAGGTGAGCCGCCGCCACCCTGAAGCCTCGTTCCCGGCCCAGGTCGGCCAACAACGCCAGGAGGGCGGTGGAATCGGACCCTCCGGAAAAGGCGGCCGTCACTCCTTGGACCGGTTCCGGAACCAGATGATCCCAGGCCCGGCGGAAACGGGCAAACAAGTCGGCGGAAGCGGATTTGCCTTTGACCATGGTCGGTGTTACATTAGTTCTAGTAAGGTTTCGTTGGTTGGACGCCGGACCAAGGCTTCGAGCCGTTCGAAACATCCAACCTTTCCACCATACCACGACCCAGCCTCCAACAGGAATGGATCATGGACCCCTTGACGATGACCGATTACGAATCCCCCGCCCAGCTTCGGACGGCCCTGTCCCGAACCGGGTACCTGATCGAACCCGATGCCGCCACCGTGGTGTTTCTGGCCGGAAGGCTGGAAAAACCCATTCTGGTGGAAGGTCCGGCCGGCGTGGGCAAAACGGAGCTGGCCCTGGCTCTGGCTCAGTCCCTGGACCGGCGGCTGATCCGGCTCCAGTGTTATGAAGGCCTGGACGAAGGCAAGGCCCTGTACGAATGGCAGTACGGCAAGCAGCTTCTATACAGCCAAATCCTCAAGGACAAGATCGCCCAGGAACTGGCCGGAGACCGGACTCTGGCCGAGGCCATGGACCGGGTGTTCGGCTTCGAGGATGTATTTTTCTCCACCCGGTTTCTCCAGCCCCGGCCGCTCTTGACCGCCATCACTTCGGAAGACCCGGTGGTTTTGTTGATCGACGAAGTGGACAAGAGCGACGCCGAATTCGAGGCCTTTTTACTGGAGGTGCTGTCGGCGTACACGGTCAGTATTCCGGAAATCGGGACCATTCGCGCCCGCACCATTCCCCGCGTGATCCTGACCAGCAACAACACCCGGGAAATGAGCGATGCCCTGAAGCGGCGGTGCCTCCATTTGTACCTCGATTTTCCCGGCCCGGAGGCCGAGCTTGAAATCCTAAGGGTCCGGCGGCCGGACTTGGCCGGGGCCCTGGCCCGCCAGGTGGTCACCCTGGTGGACGCCCTCCGGCGCTTGCCGCTCAAGAAGCAGCCCGGCATCAGCGAAACGCTGGATTGGGCGGCGGCTCTTTTGGCTCTTTCCGTGGAAACCATGGACGAAGAGGTGCTGGGCCGAACGCTGGGCGTGTTGTTGAAGTTCGAAAGCGACATGACCAAGGCCCGGCAAAAAATGCCGGACCTGATGAAGGTGCTGGCTTCGGCCCGCGGATGAACCCATGCTCATTCGACGCCGAACCTTGAGGCAGCCATCTGTTGGGGCGAGGCATGCCTCGCCCTCCAACGTTGAGGTCACATTCCCATTGAAGGCTGATAAGGCCCTGTCGGGCTTGACCTGGAAGCAGTGATGGGGGCCAGGCCCCAGGGGAATCCATGGACAAAGCCTTGTTGGAATTCGCCGGCCGGCTGAGGAAAAGCGGGCTGATGGTTTCGCCGGCCGAGGTGTTGGACGCGGGGCGGGCGGCGGCCGTGGTGGGCGTGGCCGACCGGGGGGTGTTCAAGGCAGCGCTCCGGGCTTCGCTGGTCAAGCGGGGCCGGGACATCCCGGCCTTTAACGCGGTGTTCGATCTTTTTTTTTCAAGGGGCCCGAAAGAACCGGAACCCAAGCCCGGCACGGAATCGGAGCCCCCATCCGGTCCGGAAACCCCGGCGGACGAAAACGCCGCCCAACTCCTGCGGGAGTTGTTGGATGTCGTCCAGCCCGATCTTTCACTGACCACCCAGATGATCCTGGCCGGCCGGTTCAGCCAGTTGTTCCAGGTGCTGGCTTCGCGAAGCGGCGGAATGGGCCTGGAACGGCTGGAAAATCCGCTTCAGGTGAATTTTTTCCAGCGCCGCCTGAGGCAGGAAATGGACCTGGGGGGCGTACGGGCTGAAACCGACCGGTTTTTCCAGGCGCTAAAGGACCGGGGGATTGGGGAAGAGACTCTGGACACCCTCGAGGCGGTCGTCGAAACCAACCTGGACCGGCTGGACCGGGAAATGAGACGGCTCATCCGGCGGGAACTGGAACAGAATCGGTACCTTTTCCTGAAAAGGCTGGAAGAGGAGGACCTGACGAACAAAAACCTGGCCCAGATCACCGAAGGCGAAATCGCCCGGGCTCGGCCCGTGGTCCAGCGGTTGGCTCAGCGGCTCAAGGACCGTTTGAGCCTTCGGCTGAAACGGGCCGAACGGGGCCGGTTCGATCTCAAGAACACCCTTCGGCGGAACGTGGGTCTGGGCGGACCGCTTCCTTATCTGGAATTCCGGCATAGAAAGCCGGCCAAGCCCCAGGTAGTGGCCTTGTGCGACGTATCGAACAGCGTAAGGAATTTTTCCCGCTTCATGCTCCTGTTCCTCTATACTCTCAAGGAAGTGATCTCGCGGGTTCGGAGCTTTATTTTCATTGGCGATCTGGCCGAGGTCACCGGGCTGTTCCAGCGTCATGAGATCAACGAAGCGGTCTCCCTGGCGGCTCAGGGACGGGGGCTGACCTGGATTTTCCGGACCGATTACGGCGGCGCGTTTTCGCAGTTCGCCCAGGAATTCATCGATGCCGTGGGTCCCCGGACCACGGTCCTGATTCTGGGGGACGGCCGCAACAATTTTTTCGATCCCAAACCCTGGGCTTTGGCCGAAATGGCGGGCAGGGCCCGCAAGGTGATCTGGCTCAATCCGGAACCCCGTCCCAACTGGCGGATCGGCGATTCGGCGATCGAACATTATCAACCCTATTGCCAGATGATGGCCGAATGCGGTAATCTAGGCCAATTGGCTCATATTCTGGAGGAGAACCTGGCGATATGAACTTCGGAGATTTCACCAAATCGTACCACATCGTGGATTATGAACATTACCACGATGGGGATGTCATCTTCAATGAAGGCACGCCGGGTGACTGGATCTACGTGGTGGTCGCGGGCGTGGTGGAAATTTTCAAGGAAATCCGCGGTAAAAAGATCGTGGTGGACAACCTGAAGGAAGGCGATCTGTTCGGCGAAGTGGGGTTTATCGACAAGAATCCCCGGTCGGCCGGGGCCCGGGCCGTGGGCGACACCACCGTGGGCCTGTTCGACAAGGACTACCTGACTCAGGAATACAACAAGCTGCCCAACAATTTCCGCGTGATTTTCGACGCCATGGCCCGGCGCTTGAGGAAAATGACCAACGTGGCCACCAACCTGGCCGGCAGCCAGTCCCAGAGCGCCGGTCCTCACCCGGTGGAGCTCAACTTTTCCACCGTTGAAGACTTTTTCAAGGCCTATTCATCAAAGATTGGCGGGGGCGGTTTTTTTCTGCCTCCGGACCAATTGTTTAGTACGCCCCTCGACGTGGCGCTCCGGTTCAATCTGCCCGGACAAAAGGCGCCCATCAACGCCCGGGGCCGGCTTTCCCGGCAGACCGCCGACGCGGAAAAGGGTTTGGGCCTGCAGCTTACGGGGCTGAATCCCAAGGACAAGGAACGTTTGGTGGCGTTTCTTAAAAAAAGCCGATAGCGCCGGACCAGGCTCCCACCCATGACCGAACCTTTACGCTGCCCCCAATGCGGGGTGGTGGTCCGTCCGTACCGGAACCCCGTCCCTACCGTGGACGTGGTGATCGAAATGGACCTGGGGGGCGGGCGGGGCGTCGTGTTGATCGAACGCCGGAATCCTCCCCCAGGCTGGGCTCTGCCCGGCGGGTACGTGGATTACGGGGAAACCCTGGAGCAGGCGGCGGTTCTGGCGAAGATGACCCCGGATGGCAAAGTCATCACCCTCACCGATGTGGAGAAAGCCTCCCAGCGCAAGATGCTGCGGTAT
>JAGVGV010000037.1 GCA_020056895.1 Deltaproteobacteria bacterium | reverse complement strand
CGGAGGTTTCCCGGAAAAAGGCGGCGGTATCCAACCGGCCGTTCATTTCCTTGGTCCGGGTCAGGTACGAGCCCAACAAGCTGTACACTTCGGCCAGGGTGGCCGCCGCCTGAACTCCTACGGGGTCATCGGACACATACACCGAAAACCCGGGCAGGGTGAACAGGCTGGCCAGAGCCTGGGTAGTATCCCGGGGGCCGGCCAGGACCAGAGCCCCGCCGCTCATTTCGGCCAACCGTTCCGCGGGGACCGGCCCGGAAAGAACCATCAGGGCCACCTCCGTTCGCCCCGTTTCCCTGAGAACCTTTTGGGCGATCTGGACGGGCAGCAGATGGGAGACCGGTTCGAATCCCCGGCTGGCGATGACCACTCGGGACACCTGGGGGCCTTCGGAAAGAACGGTCCGAAAATCCGTTTCGAAATGATCCACCGAACTGGTGATCACCACGTCGTTGGCTTTGCGGAAGGCGGCCTTGGCGTCGGACGCCGGAAAAACGTTTTTGGGCAGCCGCAGTTTGGGAAAATGAACCGGATGGCCCCGATGTTCGATGAGCCCCTGGATCAAGTCTTCCCGGGAGTCGAATAAAATCAGGCTGCTTAGGCTGTACCGCTTGTCCTCGAGGGTCCGTTCGCCGATCAGACGCCCAAGCGCGTATCCCAGGGCTCCGGCGCCCACGATGACGATGTTCTCCTTGGCCGAAGGGCTGTACAACCGGTGGTCGGCATGGGTGGCGTAATACTCCAGGCCATTGACGTGGCGGACTCCCAAGCCCTGGTCCACGATCCCCCGGCGGCGAAGGGTTCCCAGGCCGTCGTCGATCACGTCCTGAAGGGTGTGGTCCCGAATGAAATCTTCCAGGTCCGGGTCTTCGCCAAAGGTCCGGCGATGGTAATCGACAATGCCGTCCAATTCCAGTTTGGCCGCTTCCACAAGGTCGGAACCGCCATCCCGGCGAACCCGAACCAGAGCCCTAGCCGCCAAGTGGGACGCCATGATCTTCTTGCCTCGGGCGATTTCGTTCATGGCGTACAGCGACGCGAATTCATCCAGCGCCAGCCCGGCCTTGTCGCTTCGCCGCATGTCTTCCAGTTCGGACACCATCCGGGGACGGCCTAAAGTCAGATACGCCCGGCCGTACAAATGGTGAATCCCTCGGGCCATGGCCTGGAGGGGGTGGAGGGGGCTGGTAAGCAGATGGCGGTAGATCCGGTGGCCGTTGAGCCAGCTTAAGGCTCCGGCCCGTTCGGAAAGCCCCAGGTCTTCGGGCACAAGGGAATAACTGAGGCCCACCGGCTGGACCACTACGTCGTTCTTGGCCGCCAGGGCCCCCTGAAGCGTCACCAGCCGCCGGGGATACCTTAGGCTCCCATCCCTGGTCCGCGCCCCGCCGGCCCAGGCCTCCAGGAAAATCCCCTGCTGCTTGCCCAGTTCGCCCATGGCCCGGCAAAAATGGAACAACGTGGCCAGATAGACCTTGGTGGCCCCCCGCCGGATGATGACATACGATCCCATCATCAGGATGCGCTTGATGCTGGGGGTGGCCATCATGTTGTCGCCCGCGGCGAACAGCGGAATCTGAATGCCCATTTGTTCCAGGGCCACGTCCACGATGAATTCGTCCAGATGGGACGAATGATTCACCAGGTACACCACGCCCAGGCCGTTTTTTCGTGCTTCCAGAAGCTGGCCCAGGTGCTTCGTTTCGCGGCGGTCTTCCGAAAGAAAAATGGCCTCCTGATCCTGATGCTCGAACAGGTGGGTTACGATGTTGTAAAACGCGCCCGCCGCGGTTTCGTGAATGTAGGTTTCGTATTGGCAGCAGATCCGCCTTGCGCTGTCTTCGATTTCCCGGATCGTAAATCCGTCGCCCTTGGCCGTCAGGTCGGCTTGGGTCAATTCGATGGTCAGGCGGATGATGTCTTCCTGATCCAGAAAGGCCGGCGGTGTCTTAAGGGTTCGCCGCTGGAACGATCGGCCGGGTTCCAGGTTGGACACATAGTCCATAATCCGGACGAAATCGATCCGGTTCACCACGGCCCGAACGGGCATCATGGCCCATTTTTTCATGGTTCGAACGGCCTTCGCCATAGCGCGGCTTCCCCCTATGAATCGGTTCCCCCCGGCGGACCTGGGATGGATCAGTCCCGGCGGAGTCCGTTGTTGTCATCCGGATACCGAAGCGAACGAGCCTCGGGATTCATCATCAAGAATTCAAGCGGCACCGCCGTTCCTCCCCCATCCGGATTCCGGCGGAACCAAAGCCTCTAGAAAAGGCGCCGGCCCACAGGGGACCGACGCCTTATACCATACGCCTTCGGGGCGGCCCGGATGGTTCCCCCAAAGGTTTCAGGGTTTGGGGGCGGTGGTTTCCGAGCTGTACACTTCCACCGTATAATTCGCCAGCTTGGGGGGCAGATTGTTGAAAACGAACATGAACGGCACGCCTTGGCCCGGTTCGACTCGGGTGTTCTGACTGTTCTGGCCGCCCCGCACCACCAGCAGACGGTTGATCTCGCCCAAAGGCAATTTACCCAGGTCTTCCTCGGATATCACGTTCCCCGCGAACACCTGCCGCTGAGCCATGACCTTGCCCGTGTCGTCGTTCAACAAGCCTTTGAGCCGGATGAAGCCCCGGGGTTGCGGGTAATGGTTTACCACCAGGCCGGTGATGACCAAAAGCTGCCCTTCCGCTCCGTTTTTTACGAAAAAGTGCTTGATGTCTTCGGGTGAAATGAGCTTGGCGCCCAGGGCGTCGTCCTTGGGCCCGGGGTCCTGGCTTTCGCCAATACCCACCTTGGCCAGGCCGGCCGAAACCCAATCCGGCCGGAAATAAAAGACCGCCGCCACGCTGGTCAGCAACATGGACAGCACCACCAGCCCCCACATCAGCCCGCCGCCCCGCCGCCGGGGTCCGGAAGGGGCTTTGCGCATCATGGCGATGGCTTCTTCCTCTTCCTCCACCCGGGCCATGTCCTCGTCATCTTCGTCCGGCAGGTCTTCTTCCAGCTTGCTCTTTTTGCCCACCCGGCCCGGAGCGAAGGCCAGTTCGTCCTCTTGGTCGTCGTCCCCGAACCCATCGTCGTCCTGGTACGGCGCGGGTTTTTCCGGCGCCAAACCGTACTGAGCGTCCATATCTTCCAGGGGCAGTTTTTCCACTCCACCGGACCGCTTTGGCTTCGCCGCCGGGGGTTCGTCCAGGTCACCCCCCAGGTCGCCGAAATCCATGTCATCGACTTCCGCCGGAGCGGCCTTGGCTTTGGCCGGCGGTCCGCCGCCCAGGTCGAGATCGTCCCCCAGGTCGCCCCCGAGGTCTCCGAAATCCATATCGTCGTCTTCGGCCGGAGCCGGTTTGGCCTTGGCTTTGGCCGGCGGCCCGCCGCCCAGATCGAGGTCGTCCCCCAGGTCTCCTCCCAGGTCCGCGCCGAAGTCCCCAAAATCCATATCGTCGTCTTCGGCCGGAGCCGGTTTAGCCTTGGCTT
>JAGVGV010000329.1 GCA_020056895.1 Deltaproteobacteria bacterium | reverse complement strand
CTGTCCCGCCTGGCGGGTGAAGCGGCCGAAGGCCGGGCCTTCGGTTTCGTGGTCGTCCGGCCCTTTGGCTACAACGTGCCCGAAACGGAAAAAATCAAAAAGATCACTGGCGACAAAAAGTACACCCTGCATTACAACAAGGCCTGGACGTCCATGATGGTCATGTGGGAAGCGCTCAAAAGGGCCAAAAAGGCCGGCCAACTCAACGGCCCCGGCCTGAAAGCCGCTCTCGAAACCATCAAAGACCTGGAAACCGGCGGTCTGACTCCTCCCCTGACCTATGGCGCGGACGATCACCGGCCCACTACCCAGTGCGGCCTGTACACGATCAAAGGTGGAAAGCTCGAGCTCGTATCGGACGTGAAAATCGACAAACTCCCGGAATACGTGGGCAAGTAACTCTTCTGAACGCGGCCCCAGCCGCCGGGACCGGTCCGGGCCGGTCCCGGCCTCCCTCGCCCGATCCATCAGGCAGGGATGCTTTTTATCAACCTGGCGAAAATCCCACACGGCCGGTTTGCACCATGGGGGAGTCGATCCGATGAGCGTGATCCTGAACGTCAACAACATTGAAGTGATTTACGACGACGTCATTCTGGTCCTCAAAGGGCTGTCCCTCCAAGTGGAGGAAGGCAAGATCGTCTGCCTTTTGGGCGCCAACGGCGCGGGCAAGACCACCACGCTCAAGGCCATTTCCGGACTCTTGAAAACCGAGGAAGGCGAAGTCACCGACGGCTCCATTGAATTCCTGGACCGCCGGATCGACGGCCTGGAACCGGAAAAAATCGTCAGGCTGGGCATTTTTCAGGTCATGGAAGGCCGCCGGGTGTTCGATGAACTATCTGTCGAAGAAAACCTCATCGCCGCCTCCCACACCCAAAAAAGCACCGCCAAAATGAAGGAAAACATGGAACTGGTGGTCAGCTATTTCCCCCGGCTCAAAGAACGCTGGAAAGGGCTGGCCGGGTATTTAAGCGGCGGCGAGCAGCAGATGCTGGTCATCGGACGGGCCATGATGGCCCGGCCCAAGCTGATGCTACTGGACGAACCGTCTTTGGGCCTTTCCCCTCTTCTGGTTTCCGAAATATTTGAAATCATCAAGCGGATCAATGAAAAGGAAGGAACCAGCATTCTCCTGGTGGAACAAAACGCCCGTATGGCCCTGAATATTTCGGCCCACGGGTATATCATGGAAAACGGCCGGATCGTGCTGGACGATACCACGGAAAAGCTTAAAAATAACGAAGATGTTAAAATGTTCTACCTGGGCATGACGGACGTGGGCACCAAGCGAAGCTACCGCGACGTCAAGCATTACAAACGCCGGAAGCGGTGGCTGACCTAATGCGTTTGCCGGCCCGTCCGCCCGAAATCCGAATAACGCGGAACTGAACCGGTAAACATCACGATTGCCTGTTTCGAGGAGCGAATAAAATGTCCGGTCCGATCGATCGCACCACCGGCTACTTCCACGCGGAACTGGAACGAATGGATCCGTCCACCCGGGCCGCGTACCTGAACCGCCAGCTCACTGATATCGTGGACCATGCGTACCGGAACGCCCCCGCCTTCCGGGATATCTTCGATGGCGCCGGCGTGAAGCCCGAATCGATCCGAACCGTGGACGATCTGGAGCGGCTGCCCATCACGGAAAAGACTCAGTTGGTTGAAATCCAAAAGAAATCGCCTCCGTTCGGCGGACTGGTGGCCGTGCCCCTGAAGGAACTGGGCCGCATCTTCGCCTCGCCCGGGCCGATTTACGAACCCTATGAACTCCACCTGGAAGACGACCGGTGGAGCCAGGCTTTTTTCGCCGGCGGGTTCCGGGCCGGGGACATCGGCCAGATCACCTTCAGCTACCACATGGTTCCCTTCGCCATGATGCTGGATGAGTCCCTGATCAAGCTGGGCTGCATTTCGGTCCCCACCGGCGTGGGCAACACCGAGCTGCAGTTGGCCATCATGAAGGACGTCCGGGTCAACGCGTACTTGGGCACCCCCAGCTTCCTTTTGGCCCTGGCGGACCGGGCCGAAGCCCTGGGGTACGATCTCAGGAAGGACATCAAGCTGGACGTGGGCTTCGTAGCCGCGGAAATGCTGCCCGAATCCCTTCGGGACCAGCTTGAAAGCCGCTTCGATATGCTGATCCGCCAAAGTTACGGCACTGCGGATATTGGCTGCCTGGGGTTCGAATGCTATCACAAGAACGGCATGCACTATCCCTATAACGTGATCGTGGAGATCGTGGACCCCGCCACCGGCCGGCGGCTGGGGCCCGGCGAAGTGGGCGAAGTGGCGGCCACCTGCTTCAACCGCACGTATCCCCTGATCCGGTTCGGCACCGGGGACTTGTCCTATTATACCGATGAACCCTGCCCCTGCGGTCGGACCACCCACCGGCTGGTCCGGATCGTGGGCCGGGTGGATCAGGTGACCAAGGTCAAGGGGATGTTCATCCATCCCGGTCAGGCGGACGATCTGGCCAAAAAATTCCCCGAAGTCACCCAATACCAGGTGGTGGTCACCCGGGCGGACCACAAGGATTCGATCTTCTTCACCTGCGAACTGGCGGCCGAAGATGTGGACAAAGAGGCCCTGAAAGCACGGATCGAAGACGAAATGCCGCTGGTGCTCCGGCTTCGGGGCGAGGTCCAGTTCCTGCCCGCCGGGTCGTTGAAAAGCCCGTTCAAAAAAATCGACGACCGCCGGGTCTGGGATTGATATCATTAGCCGGCCGTGGGAAAGGCCGTCAGCCGTCAGCCGTCAGTTGTCAGCGGATATGGAATGAATCCGATGATCCGATGAGATTCAATCCGTGTCCCGCCCGGCCCGGGGTCGACGAAGCGAAGGGGAAAGGCCGAATGTTATGATCGCTCGTATCTGGCACGGCTGGACCAGCCCGGAAAACGCGGATGCCTATGAAAACCTGTTGAAGACCACCATTTTTCCCGGGATCGCCGGTAAAAAGGTGGCAGGTTATCGAGGCATCCAGCTCTTCCGCCGGTCAGTCAGTTCCCAAGTGGAATTTATCACCCTGATGATTTTTGATTCCATGGAGGCGGTCCGCGCTTTCGCCGGCGAGGAGTACGAAACCGCCGTGGTTCCTCCCGCCGCCCGAGCCCTTCTGGCCCGGTTCGATGAAAAGTCCCAGCATTACGAAGTGAGGGAAGCGCTGACGTAT